>JANNCZ010000177.1:0-18409 GCA_031387185.1 Burkholderiales bacterium | reverse complement strand
CAAGCCGCCGCCTTTGAGAAACTTCACGTACTGCGGAATCATGCCGACGCCGTGCGAATCATGGCCGGACAAATTGGCCAGCACCAGATTGTTCGCCGTCAGTTCCGCTTCGCGCGGCGCACTGCCGCCGGCGGTGACGATGGCCGCGAGAAAGGCGCGCAGCGGCACCGGGGGGATAAGGATATTGGCCGCGCTCATCGGGCACGCTCCGCGTTGCGCGCGACGGTATTCATCTTGGGAAAAGTGCGCTGGCTCATACAACCCCGCAAACAATCGTGGTGCGCTGCAGGACTGCCCTGAAGGTGTATGCCATGGCGAACTCCGGCGAAATGGATCAAGCCGTCATTATGCGATGCCGGGGCCGGACGCTACAGTCCCCGTCTGGCGCAACCGGACATACGCCTGAGGATCGCGCGATAGTGCGATAGTGCGATGCCAGGCGCAGTACAACGCGCAGCACCACAAGCTAAGATGCGCGTCTTCACGCATTCGGTGCTTCCCCCTGCGTCATTCTGAGGAACTGGTTCATGTCAATTCAACTCTGGCGGCGGCCCCTGGCGCGCGCGGCTGCCCTCCTCGCTGCGTTCGCCTGCATCGCCTGCATCGCCAGCAGCCTCGGCGTCGCCTCCTCTGCACTGGCACAAGGCGCTGCCACTGATGTCGCGCACTTTGACGTGTATGCCGAGGGCGACGCGATTCACCTGCTCACCGGCCACGGCAAAAAAGGCGGGCCGTCGATCCTGCTGTACCACCGCGTCTCCAAAGACGGTGGTGCGAGCTGGAGCAAAGCGGCGCGCGTCAACGCCGGCACCGAACGTTTATCGGCGCATCACCCAGGTGAGAACCCGTCCATCGCGGGCAATGGCAACCGCGTCGTCGTGGCGTGGACCGCACCGCGCCCGAATGCGCGGCGTGGCGGTTTGATTCAAACGGCGGTGTCGGATGACGGCGGCGCTACCTGGAAAAACGGGCCATCGCCCTTTTCTGACGCCGCCGGCTCGCAAACTTTCATGCGCATGGCCGCGGCAGCCAACAGTGGTGGCGCAGCGGCGCGCGCCATGCACATGGTCTGGCTCGACAGCCGCGATGGCCGTCAGGGGCTGCGCTATGCCAAGTCCGATGACCTCGGCGCAAGCTGGGGCAAGGATGCCGCCCTCGTGCCGCTGACCTGTGACTGCTGCTGGAACAGTATCGCCACGCGGCCGGCAGCAGGTGGCGCGAGCGAGGTCGCGGTGCTCTATCGCGGTGGTGACCCGCGTGACATGATGCACATGGTGTCGGCCAATGGTGCAAAGTGGAGTGCTCCGTCGTCCATCGGTGGCTTCGACTGGCGCGTCAATGGCTGCCCCCACGTCGGCGGCGCACTTGTGGCGCGCGGCAATACCTTGCACACGCTGGTGTGGACTGGCAAGGACGGCGTGCTGGGTCTGTATCACGCAAGCCTGGCGGGCGCTGGAGACGCAGGCAGCGCAGCCAACTGGAGCAAACCGAAAAAGCTGGGCACTGATGACGCCAAGAATGCCGATCTCACCGTGATGCCGGACGGCAGTCTGGTGGCGGTATGGGATGAATCAACCGGGCGCGGCTCACCGCTGCGCATGGCGAAGTCCACTGACGGCACTACCTGGAGCGCGCCTGAAACCATCGCTGCCAATCGTGAAGCCACACACCCGCGCGTGGTTGCTACATCCAAGGGCACGGCCGTGTTCTGGTTCGAGGGATCGCCGTGGAACAGCGCACGGCTGCTGGTCAACGGCAGGGAAATCAGCGCGCCTTAGTCCACGGCGGTGCAAATCGGCGCAACTGAGTGTGCCAAAACCCTTGGTGCAAGCGCCTCACCGGCCATCGATGCCGCGAGAGCCGCTCCTGGAGCGGCTCTCAGGCTATCTGCATAGACCAAAAACTACAGATCAAGCGGATTGGTGCCCGCCATCGCAATGCGCTCCTGATGTTCCTTGGGCAGCAGCGCTTCGACCTCAAAGGTTGCGGGCACCAGCTCCGACCATTGATTGACGATTTTGTGCAAGGTGCCGGGCGAGTCGACATCGAAAATGATGACCGCGCCGCGCCCGAGCTTGGTGTAGATGTGTTTGGCAACGCCCTTGGCTGCCAGATCGTTGATCCATGCCCACCACTTCTTTTGCCCGCCGCGTGCTGCCGAGGGGGACATGGCTGCGGGCGTGCTGATGACCAGATAATGCATAGTGCCTCCAGAGAAAAACGTTAAGCGGGCAGTTCAATCGTCAGCATCAAGCTGCTCAATGACTTGCCATGCGCGTCCTGCGCCAGCGAGCGTGTCACGCCGCCCCCGAGCGCGCCTTCGATCACAAAGTTGAGCGCGCGCAGCTTGGGTAACTCGTAGCGCTGTACCGGCCCTTTGGCGGTGTGCGCAAACGCCTGCATTACACGCTCAGCGGTCAGGTGCTCGCGCACGATGTTCCAGCCTGCTTCGTCATAGGCGATCACCGAGATGTTGGAGGTGTCGCCCTTGTCGCCGGCGCGGCTGTGCGCCAGATCGTAGACGCGCTTCGTGGCGCTTTTCGCGCTGCTTTTTGTGTTGCTATTCATGCTGCATGCACCTCCACCTTGACCTGCGCATCCACCAGCGCACGCGGCAGCAACACCGACTGCACCGCGAGCACTTCGCGCACGATGGGGTCGGAGCCGCCCGCGCCGCCGCTCGGGCCGTTGACATGCAGGGCGCGCGTCTCGAAACCGACTGCCTCAGCCGCACGCCGGTCGGTGGTGCGGCAGGCGAGACGCATGCGCACTTCGTAAGGCTCGGCCTTTTCCACTGCACCGTTGCCATGCAGACTGGAGATGCCGATCAGATCGACGCGCACTTCGGAATAGGTGAAGCCGGTATCGCGCAAACGCTGCTGCACCACTTCGGCAGCGAGCTTGGCCTTGGCCACCGCGTTGATGCCGGCATAGGAGATTTGTCCCTCACCGATGAATCCATCGTGATAGCCCACCGTCACCTTGTAGGTGGGGGTGCGCGGGAGTGCGCGCGCGCCAGTGAGGCGCACGCGATTGAGGCCATCGTCAATCAAATCGACATCGGTGAAGTCAAGCACGCAGTCGGGCGTGATGTAGCGCGCCGGGTCGTGTACTTCGTAAATCAACTGCTCGGTGCAGGTCGCGCGATCCACGCGACCGCCAGCATCTTCCAGTTTGCTGATCCAGATGTCACCTGTGCCGCTCACATCGGCATAGGGGAAACCGAGGCGCGCGAGATCGGTCACGTCCTTCTTGCCGGGGTCGGCAAAGCAGCCGCCACTGGCCTGCGCGCTGCATTCAAGCAAGTGGCCGGTGGCGATGCCGGCGGCGATGCGCGGCCAGTCGTCGTAACCCCAGCCGTAGTGATGCATCAGCGGCGCGAGGAACAACGAAGGGTCGGCGACGCGCCCGGTAATCACCACCTGCGCGCCGGTCTCCAGGCCGCGGCAGATCACGTCGGCCCCAAGATACGCGTTGGCCGACGCCATGCGCGGCAGCAGGGATTCGAGCGGCTCGCCCGATTCCATCAAGGGCAAATGCGGCTGCGCGCGCAGGATGGCGCTGACATCATCACCGGTGACGGTCGCGCATTTGAATGGCGTCGTGCCCGATAAATTGCGCTCGCGCACGTGATCGAGAATCAGCCGCGCCGCAGCCGGCGGGTTGGCCGCGCCCATGTTGGAGACGATGCGCACACCGTTGCGCAGGCAGGCCGGCAACACAGCGGCCATCCGGTCCATCAGACGCGGCGTGTAGCCGAGTGCGGGGTTCTTCAGGCGCGTCAGATTCTCGCGGGCGATGGTGCGCTCGGCCAGGCATTCGAACACCAGGTAGTCGAGTTCACCGCGCTCGGCCAGTGCGACGGCGGGCGCGATGCGGTCATCGGCAAAACTTGCGCCGGCACCGATGCGCAATACGTTTGAAGGTTTTTTCATTCGGGCATCATTCCTGTGAGCACGCTTCACATCAATCGTGCAGGTCAGTCGGGTACGTCAATCGAGCTTGGCGCCCGCTTCGCGCACCAGCTTGGACCATTTCGCCAGCTCATTGCCGATGTAGCTGCGAAACGCGGCAGGGTTGAGCACATCGGGCTCCATGCCCTGGCGCCGCAGTTGCTCGATGAATTCAGGCGACTGCGCAATTTTGAGCGCATCCACGTACACCTTATTGATGATCTCATCGGGTGTGCCGATCGGGGCCAACAGGCCATTCCACGCCGACACGTCGAAGTCGGGAAAGCCCGTCTCGGCAACGGTCGGCACTTCAGGGAAAGCGGACGAGCGCATCGCGCTGGTCACGGCGAGCGCCTTGATCTTGCCGGCCTTCACATGCGGCAGTGCGCTCGCCACGGCTGGGCAGGCGAGCGGAATCTGGTTGCCCATCAGGTCGGTGAGCATTTGCGCAATGCCCTTGTAGGGCACATGCACGAGGCTTGCGCCCGAGCGCGACTTGAGCATTTCGAGCGCGAGATGCGTCACGCTGCCATTGCCGCCCGACCCATAGTTGACGGTGCCGGGGCGCGCTTTGGCCAGCGCCACCAGTTCAGGGATGTTCGATGCGGCGAACGAAGGATGCGCGATGATCACCAGCGGTGCCGACCCCGCTTTCATCACCGGCTTGAAGTCGCGCGGCAAATCGTAGCCAGTGTTTTGGTAGAGCGCCGGATTGATGACGTGATTGATGCCGAGCATGAGCAGGGTGTGGCCATCCGGTGCCGCCTTGGCTGCGGCCGCCGCGCCGACATTGCCGCCCGCACCTTGCAGGTTTTCCACTGTGACGCCCTGCCCCCAGGTCTCGGCCAGGCGCGCCGCCAGTTGCCGCGCGACAATATCGGCGGCAGTTCCGGTGGAGAACGGCACGATGATGCGCACCGGGCGTGACGGATACGATTGCGCGGCGCTGAGCTGCGGCAAAGCGCACAGCACGGCGGCAGTCACGCTCAGCACGCCGCGCAGTACGCGGGGCAGCAGACCAGGCAGCCGCCCCTTCAGCGCGTCAGGCAGCGCACTCTGTCGAGTCGAACAACGCAACACATCGTGGCGAGAGGCAGCGCGCATCATCATCAATCGACCTTCGCGCCCGAGGCGCGGATGATGCGTGCAGTCTTGTCGATTTCGATGCCGATGAAGCTGTTGAACTCCTCCGCTGTCGAGCCGAAGATTTCATAGTCATTGAGACGATCACGCACGGCGGGGTCCTTGAGGGCTTTGGCAATCTCGGCCTGCAGGCGCGCAATCACCGGTGCCGGCGTGCCGCCCGGCGCGAGAATGCCGAACCAGGAACTGAAGTTGTAGCCGGGGTAACCCAACTCGGCAATCGTCGGCACATCAGGCAGGCCGCGAAAGCGCGTAGGTGTCGTCACCGCCAGAGCCCGCAACTTACCTTCGCGAATGTGGCCGGTCACGGTGGGCATGGCAGCAAACAGCGAGGTGATGTGGCCGCCGAGCAAATCGGGCATCACCGAACCGCTGCCCTTGTAGGGCACGTGAACAATGTCGATGCCAGCCAGGTTTTTTAGCAATTCACCACACAGATGATTGACGGTACCGCTGCCGGCTGAGGCAAAGGTCAGCGTACCGGGTTTGGCTTTGGCCAGCGCAATGTATTCGGGCAGGGTCTTGGCCGCCACCGCCGGATGCACCACCAGCACATGTGGATTGCCCGCCACCAGAGAGACCGGCACGGCATCCTTGCGCGAATCAAACGTGAGCTTGCCGGCGTACAGCGTGACGTTGGAGGCGAAGTTGTTGGTCTGCATCAACAGCGTGTAGCCATCGGCCGGCGCGCGCACCAGCAGTTCGGTTGCCACCAGGGTATTGCCGCCGGGGCGGTTGTCCACCACCACCACTTGCCCAAGTGCGTCGCCCATTTTTTGTGCAACGATGCGCGCCAGGATGTCGGTGCCGCCGCCCGGGGTGAACGGCACCATCAGTTTGATCGGGCGGTTCGGGAACGGTTGCGCGGCGGACGGGCCAGACCAGAGTGCCGCAGCGAACAGTGCTGCCGACGCATACACCAGATGCGCCAATGTGACGCGCACCGGCCCCCTTGTCCCCACTACAAGGGCGAAGAGTGGCTCCCAGAGCGGCTCCCAGGCCGGCTTCCAGAAATTTTTCATCGGTGAACCTCGATCGGGACGGGAGCGCAGCATGACAGGATTCACGCTGCGTCAGGAAAAAAGTTTCAGGCCCGGGCGCGGCCAATCGATTTCCACCAGCCGCCCGGCATACGACTGGGTGACATAGGCCTTCTTCATGTCCGGCCCGCCGAAGCACAGGTTGGTGCAGTGGGTGTCGCCCGGCACCGGAACGAACTCCACCAGGCCGCCCGTTGGTGCGCACACCGTAATGCCGCCCGCGTCAATCGTGCCGATACAGATGTTGCCGTTTTCCTCGACCGCGATCGAATCGAAGCGCATGTAGCTGGGGGCGGTGTAGATCAGACGCGAACCATGCGGTGATTGCGGTGAAGCCGTAGCCGGCTTGGCCAACTCGCCGGGCCCTTTCAAGTCCCACGCCCACAGGCGCGCGGACTCGGTTTCCGCCACATACAGGGTGTTGCCGTCGGGCGAGAGAGCGATGCCGTTGGGTTTGTGGATCGGGCAGACCAGCTCGCGAATCAGCGAGCCGTCCATCTTCGCGTAACAAATCTTGCCGCGATCCGCACTGCGGTGCCAGGTCTTGCCCGGGTCGGTGAAATAAAAGCCGCCGTGCGCATCGAAGGCGATGTCGTTGGGACCGCGCAGGGGAATGTCTTCGGCGCCAACGCGCACCTTGTCGTAGAGGCGCTCGAAGGCACCCGTGGCGAGGTTGACGCGTTCCACCCGGCCACTGACGTAATCGGCCGGCACGCCTGAGTTGACCCACACTCCGTCAGCGCGCTGGCTGAACGTGAAGCCGCCGTTGTTGACCACGTAACAGTGACCATCCGGCCCCAGCGCCGCGCCGTTCGGGCCGCCGCCCAGAGCGGCGACGATCTGCACGCGGCCATCAGGCCAGATGCGGGTCAGGGTCTGGCGGCGGATTTCCACCACCAGCAGGCTGCCGTCCCTGAGCCACACCGGGCCTTCGGGAAATTGCAATTGATCGGTGACGACGCGCATCGGAAAATTCCTTGATGATGATTCGGTAATGGGTTGATTCAATGGGTTGATTCAATGGCTTGATTCAATCTATGCATGCGGCGGCACCGGCACGATCACATCCTGCGCCGCCAGCGCCTCACCGCGGAGCACTTTCATGATGTTGCCCAGCGCATGGCGCGCGACGTTCTCGACGTTGTCGAACACCGCGCCGCCCACGTGCGGCGTGACGACCACTTGATCGAGTGTGAGCAAGGGGTTGCCCGATTCCACCGGCTCAACCGCGAAAGCATCGAGCCCCGCGCCGCGCAATTTGCCTGCCACCAGCGCCGCGTAGAGTGCTGCTTCATCGACCAGTTCACCGCGCGCGGTATTGATGAGGATGGCGCCGTCCTTCATCGACGCGATGCGCTGCGCGTTGAGCACCTGCGCCGTTTCGGCAATGAAGGGTGCGTGCAGGGTCAGGATGTCGCTCTGGGTAAACAAGGCGTCGCGCTCGACGTAGCGGGCGCGCAGGCGTTGTTCGACCTCGACCGGGGCACGATAGGCATCGTGATAAATCACTTCACACTCAAACCCTTGCAGGCGCTGCGCGACCTTGCGCCCGATGTTGCCCAGACCATAAATGCCGACCGTCTTGCCGGCGATCTGATAGCCGATTTCGCGCATCTCGGATTTCAACCACTGGCCTTGCCGCAAGGCGCGGTCCACATGGGCGATGCGGCGATACACCGCCAGCATCAAACCAATCGTCAACTCGGACACCGGGCCGGCGTTTGACCCGGCGGTAATCGCCAGCGGAATGTTCATTTCGCGCGCCGCTGCGACATCGATGCGATCCACGCCGATGCCCCACTTCTCGATCATGCGCAGCTGGCGCGCGTGCGCCAGCATTGGCCGCGTGACAGCGGCCCAGCCGGCCAAGATGATCTCGGCCTCGCGCACCAGCGCCATTTGCGCCACCTCGTCATACGAGGTGGCGAAATGCAGATCAAGCTCGGGCGGCGCGACGCGCTGCACCACCGCGCGCACGGCAGGCCCCCAGACGTCAAGACAGGCAACGAAGTGACCCATCAGCTGCTCTGGCCCCAGCGCTGGCTCCGGCCCTGGCCCCGGTTCTGGCTCCGGCCAGGCACTACGCCGCCGCTTGCAAGGACGGCACGGCAGCGTGCGCCGGTGACCCAAAAGCCTGCAGCGGCGCGCCCTGCAACATGATGCGATAGAGAAAGCGGTATTGCGCCGGGTCGTAGTCGGGATTGGCCTGATGCATCACGCTGCGGTTGTCCCAGATCACCATGTCGCCGGGCAGCCATTGGTGGCGGTACTCGTATTTGCGCTGGGTGGCGTGGGCATAGAGCGAATCGATCAGCGCAAAACCGGCGTCAGTGTCCATGCCTTCGACGCCTTCCATGCGCCCGGTGTTCAGATACAGCGCAGCGCGGCCACTGTCGGGATGGCGAATCACCAGCGGTTGGAAGGTCTGCGGAATCGCCGCGCGTTCGGCATCCGGCAGCGCGGCCATTTTGCGCGGGCTGTGGCTGCTCTCGTACACGTGCGCCGAGCGCAGCGGCAGAATGGTGCGCTTGGTGGCCTCGGGCAAATCATCGTAGGCGGCGCGCACATCGACAAACTGGGTGTCGCCGCCCTGATCGGGCAGCGCCACCGCGTGCAGCGTGGTGGCCTTGGGCGGCGCAGGAAAATTGGAATGGTCGGTGTGAAAGTTTTCACCGCGCACATGCAGCTTGCCATCGACCAGCGGCAGGTCGCGGCTGGAGATGGTGCCGACCAGCGGGTTGTCTGCCAGCGCAAATTTTTTGACCTGCTGTTCGAGTAACTCGCCGAACAAACCGGCGGCGCAGGCGAAGGCCGACGGCGCCAGATGCTGGTCACGGAACACCAACACCGCGTACTCGATCCAGAGCGCGCGCAGGCGCTGCGCGCTGTCCGCATCGACCGGGGCCGACAAGTCCATGCCGGTAATTTCCGCGCCCAGACCGGGCGTTAGTGGTCGCATCGAAAATGTCATGAAGCCATTCACCCGTTTGCCAGGAGGAAGGGGCGAATTTTCCGCGCGCACCGTGCGTGTGTCCAATCACGTTTTTATTCACTCCCATAAGAAAAAACGATGCCCGCACCTGCCCTCACGCTGGCCACAGTATGATGTTTGCTCCATGCTCAGCCCGTTCCGCCATGACCCTCAAACAACTCGAAGCCCTGCACGCGATCCTGAAAACCGGGTCCATCACCGCTGCTGCGCGCAGCCTGCATGTGACCCAGCCCGCGATCAGCGCAGCGCTCAAATATGCCGAACAGGATTTGCAACTGAAACTGTTCGAACGGATTGGTGGCAAGCTGCAACCCACGCCGGAAGCGCTGGCGATGCAGCCCGATCTGGAGGAGATTTTCGGACGGGTCGCAGCGCTGCACCGCGCCGCCGGCGATTTGCGTGACGGCCGCGCGGGTCAACTGGTGGTCGCTACCTCTCCCACTCTGGTCGATGCATTGTTGCCGCGTGCCATCGCGCGCTTTCGCCAGCTCAGCCCGGCGGTGAATGTGATCGTGCATTCACTGCCGACGCCGCTGGCCGTCCTGCGCGTCGCACGGCGTGAAGCGGATCTCGGCATTGTTTACGCGCCGATTGCCGACAACGGGGTGGACAGTGAGCCGCTGATGCACACGGAAATGGCCTGCGTGGTGCCGGCCGGCCACGCTCTGGCAAAAAAACGCCAGATCGGCCCCGCCGACCTGACCGGGCAAGCGGTGATTTCCCTTGGTGCAGCCACCCGGCTCGGGCTGCTCATCAACGAGGGCTGCCACAGGGCCGGCATCGCCGGCCCGCCCGTCGCCATCGAAGCCAGTTCATCCCATGCCGCCTGCCTGATGGTCAGCGCAGGCGCCGGCATCGCCATCGTGGACCGGCTGATGTCGATCTCGCAGAAGTTTGACGACCTCAAATTCATCGTCTTCAAGCCACGCATCCGCGTGTCCTTGCGCTTGATTTTTCCACGGCAGCGGGCACGCTCGCGCGCGACCGTGCAGTTCACTGCACAACTGCGGCATGGCCTGGGTGCGGGCTGACCAGGAGCGCGGCCACGCTGCACCACCGGCCAACGCGCACCCTGCGCCGTCCGTGGAGCCCATAAATAAACCTGATAGGCACCCACAATAACTCTGTGTTTGATCTGCCCGGTACAGCGGGGTAAAGTATTTGGCGTGCGCAAACAACAGGAGAGTTGATGTGAAACGGGATCCCTTGCCGCGATCGATTGCCGATCTGCCGGCGCAACTCGCCGCCGCACCCAACTCCCCGGCCGAAGCGCGGGCCCGCTACTTCAACACCGGCAATGCCTTCAATCTGCGCTTGCCGCCAGTACCCGAAGAGAGCTTTACCCTGGAGCCGGCCAGCGCGCTGCACCCGGACACTCCGACCGGCCTGATCGCGTGTGACCGTTCAAGTGCACTTGGTTGCCACTTTCCCGCCACCACGCCTCTGGTGCTGGCGCGTTATGCGCGCATCCGCGCTGGCGAGGCGCTCAACACCAACTTTGCCGCCAGCGGCATCATCGTCTATGTGATCGCAGGCAGCGGCGCCACCTTGTGCGCGGATGAACAGATCCAATGGCAGCCCGGTGACACCATGGTGTTTCCCGGCGGCATGGTGCAGCAGCATCGCGCCACTGCGGCGGCTGACGCCGTGCTGTGGATGGTCACCAATGAGCCGCAACTGGCGTTCGAACATCTGCAGCCGCCGCGCCCCGGCACGGCACCCACCGGCATAGTGCATTTTCCTGCCGATGAAGTGTTGCGCCAGGTGCAGTTGCTCTATGAAGTCGGCCGCAGCGATGACATCGCCGGCTCCGCGCTGATTTTTTCGTCTGGGCAACAGGAAGCTTCACGCAATGTGCTGCCGACTCTCACGGTGGCGATGAACTCCCTGCCCCCCGGAAAATCACAGCGCCCGCATCGCCACAATTCGGTCGCGGTAAGCCTGGTGATTCAGGGCGGGCAATGCCATTCCATCGTCGATGGCCGCCGCAAGGATTGGTCGCAATGGGCCACCACCATCACCCCGGCCACTGCGGTGCACTCGCATCACAACGCGGGTAGCCAGACCGCGATGTTTCTGATCGTGCAGGACGGCGGGATCTACTACCACGCGCGCGCGCTCGGATTCGAATTCGTGGACGCCTGATTGGCGCGACCCGGCGCGACGCCGCATTTTCACCACACGCATTTACACCACCCTTGACACAGGACGCAAGCATCGTGGCTGCTGCCCAATTGCAAACCCCGCACACCCCGCAATCCCCGCAAACCCGTCTTCAGGTGCGCCCGCTCCATCCCGCGCTGGGCGCAGAAGTGCGCGGCGTGGACATGCGCTGCCCGCTGGACCCGGCCACCTTTGACCAACTGCACGCCGCCTGGATGGACCATCTGGTGGTGGTGCTGCCCGGCCAGCGGGTGACGGACGCACAGCATGTCGCGTTTACCCGCAACTTCGGCACGCCCGAGGTGTTTCACCAGAAGATCATCAAGTCGACGGCACTGCGCGAAATCTTCCGCGTCTCCAACGTCAATGAAGAGGGTCAATTGATGCCGCCGGATCACCCGACCGTGCGCCAGCTCTCGCTGGCACAGTTCTGGCACACCGACAGCAGCTATCTCGAGGTACCCTGCACCGGCGCCCTGCTGCACGGCGTCGAGGTGAGCCGCAATGGCGGCGAAACCGAATTCACCAACATGTACCTGGTGTACGAAGCGCTGCCCGAAAAACTCAAACGCCAGGTCGAAGGCCGCACGGCGCGCCACAATTTTGAGAACCTGCATAAACTCAAACCATTGCGGCCAATGACGGCGGAAGAACGCGCCGCCGTGCCGCCGGTGTGGCAACCGATGGTGCGCATGCATCCGGTCACGCGGCGCAAGTCGCTCTACATCAGCCCGATATACAACGACGAAGTCGAGGGCATGCCGCCTGCCGATGGGCAAGCGCTGATCCAGGAACTCGCCGATTTCGCCGGCCAGCGCGAGTTTGTCTACCGCCACCATTGGGAAACCGATGACGTGTTGATCTGGGACAACCGTTGCACCATGCATCAGGTCACCGCGTTTGATCCGCGCCAGCGCCGCGAAATGCATCGCACCACTGTGGTGGGCGATGCGCGGGTGATCGCAGCATGAGTGCCGCCGCTGCGTTGCCAGCCATCACCCACCCCGAACCGGATTTGACGTGGCTGGCGCAATATCGCGAGGATGCGCTTGAGCCGGCTCTGCCAATCATCGACCCGCATCATCATCTGTGGGAGCGCGCCGGCGGCTATCTGCTCGACCAACTGATCGCGGATACCAGCTCCGGGCATAACATCGTCGCCACCGTTTTCGCGCAGTGCGGCTACGCCTACCGCAGCAGCGGGCCGGAAGCCCTGCGTGTGGTGGGCGAGACGGCGTTCGTGGCCGGCGTGGCGCAGGAAGCGGCACGGAGAAAATTGAAAACGCGCGCCTGTGCCGGCATCGTCGGCAGCGCTGATCTGTCGATGGGCGACCGGGTGGCTGACGTGTTGCAGGCACACCTTGCCGCCGGGGCCGGCTACTTTCGCGGCATCCGCCACATCACCGCGCGCCATGAACAATTCAACGCCAGCCTGCTCGGGCGCCCGCCTTTACACCAGATGGCGGATGCCGAATTTCGCCAGGGCATGGCCCGGCTCACGGCGCTGCACCTGAGCTTTGATGCCTGGCTGTATCACACCCAGATTGGCGAGCTCACTGACCTCGCACGCGCGTTCCCGCAGACGCCGATTGTGCTCAACCACCTTGGCGGGCCACTCGGCGTCGGGCCGTATCGCGGCGACCCCGCGCGTACTCACCGCGAATGGAAGCAAGCCATGCAAGGGTTGGCCACTTGCCCCAATGTGCATGTGAAGCTCGGTGGCCTGGCGATGGCGATTTGCGGATTCGACTTTCACCTGCAACCCAAGCCGCCCTCGTCCGAGCTGCTTGCGGCGAGCTGGAGGCCCTATCTCGAAACCGCGATTGAATTGTTCGGCGCAAACCGCTGCATGTTCGAGAGCAATTTTCCGGTCGACAAAGCGATGTGCAGTTATGTGGTGCTGTGGAATGCCTTCAAGCGCATCGCGGCGGGCGCATCGGCGGCCGAGAAGGCAGCGCTGTTTCACGACACGGCGGCGCGCTTTTACCGCCTGGATCTGTAGATGCCGCGCGCAACAACGAGTTCCGGCAGCGCGCCGCCGTGCGCCGGGCGCTGGTGCGGGAATGTGCGCAGGCGCGCGCTGGCAACCCAGCTGGCAACCCTGCTGTTGGTCAGCGTTTGCGCGGGCATCGCTGCGCCGGAAACCTTGGCGCAGGCCTATCCGAACCGCCCGGTAAAAATCGTGGTGGCGTTCGCGGCCGGCAGCGGCAGTGACATCATCGCGCGCATCCTCGCCGAAGACCTGCGGCATGCACTCAATCAGCCGGTGGTGGTCGAGAACCGCCCAGGTGCCTCGGCGCAGATTGCTGCCGAGTATGTGGCCAAGTCGGCACCGGACGGCTACACCCTCTTCGCCACCAGCAATACCGCGCACTCGGCCAATCCGTCCCTGTTCAAGTCCTTGCGGTATGACCCGCTGCGTGACTTCACGTCGATTTCCCGCGTGGTCACCCTGCCCTACGTGCTGGTGGTGCCGGCCGCCTCACCCATCAAGAGCGTGGCCGACCTGGTGGCCCGCGCTGCGGCCAGCTCGGGAAAATTCAACTACGGCTATGGCGACAGCACCAGCCAGTTGGCAGGTGCTGCCTTCGTACGCCAGGGAAATTTCGACGCGGCGGCAGTGGCTTACAAAAGCATGCCGCCGGCGCTGACCGATCTGATGGCGGGCCGCCTCGACTTTCTGTTTGTAGATTTGACCTCGGCACAGGGCTTTCTCAAATCGGGTCACGTGCGGCCGATCGGTTTCAGTCTGGAGAAACGCTACGCCCAGCTGCCCGACGTGCCCGCCATTGCCGAGGCGCCCGGCTATGCCGACTATGAAGTGACATCCTGGGTCGGCATCGTTGGCCCGGCAGGCATGTCACGCGACATCGTCGAGCGTCTCAATGCGGAATTGCGCCGCACCCTGGCCAAGCCGGAGGTACGCGACAAGCTCGCAGCTCTCGGTAGTGAGGTGGCCGCGAGTTCACCCGCCGAAATGGACCAATTCGTGCGCCAGCAGGTCGATAGCTGGCGCAGCAAGATCCGTGCTGCCGGGATTGAACCCGAGTAAGCCCATGCTGCGCTTCGGAATCCTGGGATCCTCCGGCCACGCACAGCGCGTCGCGGCACCGGTTCTCATGCGTAGTCCGGACGCAAGTCTGCTCGGCGCTGCCGGAAGTACACCCGAGGGGGGCGCCCGGTTTGCGACTGCACATGGCCTGGCGCGCCACTACCGCAGCTTCGATCACATGCTCGACGACGCAGAGATTGACGCCATCTGGATCTGCTCGCCGAATCATTTACACGCCGCCCAGGTGGCGCGTTGTGCTCAAGCGGGCAAGCATGTGCTGGTGGAAAAGCCTCTGGCCACGAGTCGCTCTGACGCCGAGGCAGCCGGCGCGGCCGCGCTTCGCGCCGGCATCACATTGCGGGTTGGCTGCCAGCACCGCTTTCGTCCATCGCATCAACACATCCGCGAACGCCTTCGGTCAGGCACTCTCGGCGCGATCGGATTCGCCCGTATCCACCGCTTCTGGAACTATCCCTATTTCGAAGGCATGGATCCAGCCGCGCCGCCGGCATGGCGGCAGTCCGCCGAGGCCAGCGGCGGCTGGATCATCAACGACATCGGCTCGCACCTGCTCGATTTGCTGCTGTGGATCACCGGCAGCGAAGGCGTGGTAGCCGGCGCCGTGCTGGCGTCGCAGAAGTTTGATGTCGCCACCGAGGACAGCAGCGCCGTGTTATTGCGCCTGGACCAGCACGGCATCGGCATGATCGAGACCAGCTGCGCCAGCCAGAGCCCAGGCAGCCGCATCGAGTTATATGGCACACACGGCTGGCTGCGTGCCGACGACAGCCTGTCCGGCGCGGCCTGCATCACGACGCATCAGGGTGACGTTCAGCACTTTGCGCCGATGGCCATGCTCGATGCCTACGATCTGCAACTCGCAGATTTCATTGCTGCGGTACACGGCACCGCCGGTATCGGTGCCGATGCCGGTGCGGGCTGCGCAGTCGCGGCCATCATCGAGGCGGCCCTCGCACAAGGCAGTCGCGCAAACGGCGCGGCACGCGCGCCGCGAGGCCCGCTGACCGGTCTGCACGCAGTCCATCCCGCCAGCCGCCAAGTAGGCACTCAAACCATCCATCCGGCAACCGGAGCTACCCCATGTTAGACGACACCTTAACGCCGGTTCGGCCCGCGCCTGCGCCGGTTGCGGTACCGGCCAAGCGGGAAACACCTGAATCGGCGTTGCGGATCAAACTCGCCGCCGCTTACCGGCTGGTCGACTATTTCGGCTGGACCGAGCAGATTTACGGCCATCTGACGGCACGCGTGCCCGGACCGGATCACCATTTTCTGATCAACCCCTGGGGTCTGAACTACGACGAGGTTACCGCTTCCAATCTGGTCAAGATCGACATGGACGGCAAGGTCATCGCCGGTGGTGCCGATGGTGTGAGCCACGGCGTCAACTATGCCGGCTTCGTGATCCACTCTGCGATTCACATGACGCACTCGGCGCGCAACCAGGTGGTGATGCACACCCACACAAGGGCTGGCATGGCGATTGCCGCGATCAAGGAAGGGGTGCTGCCGGTATCGATGTTCGGCACCGTGTTTCATAACCGCATTGGCTACCACGACTACGAGGGCGCGGCGCTGTATCTCGATGAACGCGAGCGCATCGTCAAATCGCTCGGGCCGCACCGCGCGATGATTTTGCGCAACCATGGACTGATGGTGGTGGGCGAGACCGTGGCAGAGTGTTTTTTGCGACTCTATCGGCTGGAGCGTGCCTGCCAGGTGCAGATCGATGCCGCCGCAGCCGGCACACTGAATCCGGTGTCGAATGAAGTAGCGCACCGCTCCGCTGCCGATCTGGACAGCTATCAGGGAATGCAGCCGGCTGCCGAAGGCGAGATCGAGTTCGCAGCATTGATGCGCAAGCTCGACAAGACCGATGATGGCTACCGGTATTGAAGCCGGTTCGAAGCAGGACGCTGTACAAGATTGCCCACGATAACCGGTATTAAGAAAGGCGTCTCCACATGGACCAATTTGATTACGTGATCGTCGGCGGCGGCTCGGCCGGCTCGGTGCTGGCGAACCGTCTGTCCGGCGCGGGCCATACGGTGTGCGTGCTCGAAGCCGGCCCGCGTGACACCAACCGCTATATCCACATCCCCGCCGGGTTTGTGAAAACCCTGCACGACCCGGCAGTCACCTGGCGCTTTCAGAGCGAGGCGGGCGAGTGGAGCGGCGGGCGCCGGATCGAAACCACGCAAGGACGCGTGCTCGGCGGGTCCAGTTCCATCAACGGCATGGTGTTCGTGCGCGGTCAGGCGCAGGACTACGACAATTGGGCACGCATGGGCAACCCGGGCTGGAGCTATGCCGAGTTGCTGCCTTACTTCAAACGTCTGGAGCGCCGCATCGGCGCGGCGGACGAGAGCTACCGCGGCCGCGATGGCGCGCTGCCGGTGACCGATCCGGACTGGCGGCACCCGCTGTGCGACGCCTTCATCGACGGCGCCGCCGGCTTGGGTTTTCCGCGCAATCCCGATTACAACGGCGCGACGCAAGCCGGCACCGGCTACTACCAGCGCGTGATTCACCAGCGCCGGCGCGTCAGCGCGGCACGTGCCTTCCTGTATCCGGCCATGCAAGGCGGCAAGGTCGATGTGCGTACCGATGCGCACGCCAGCGCCATCGTGTTCGAGGGCAAGCGCGCGGTGGGTGTGCGCTATCTGGCTGGTGGCGCTGCCGCTGGTGCAGCGGACGCGTCGCGCGAAGTGCGCGCGCTTCAGGAAGTGATTGTGTCGGCCGGCGCCTTCAACTCGCCCAAGCTGCTGCAATTGTCGGGCATCGGCCCGGCCGCGCTGTTGCAAAGCTGCGGCATCACGGTGCGCCATGCGCTGGCCGGCGTCGGTGAGAACCTGACCGATCACTACACGGCACGCATCGTGGCCCGCGTCAAGGGCTCGCACACCATCAACAGTTTCGCCAGCGGCCCGCGCCTGCTGGGGGAAATCGCCAAGTGGAGCCTGGGCCGCCCAAGCATCCTTGGCCTGAGCGCGGCCCTCGTGTACGCCTTTGGCAAATCGCGTGCCGAGCTGCCGTCACCCGACTTCACCGTGATGTTCTCGCCCGCCAGTTACCGCGAGGGCTTTCTGGGCAAGCTCGACACCTTCCCCGGCATGACCAGCGGCGCGTGGCAGATGCGCCCCTTAAGCACCGGCCACGTGCGCATCGTCTCGGCTGATCCGCTCGCTGCGCCCTCGATCCAGCCCAACTACCTCGCCCATGAAGAAGACCGGCGCGTGTTTCTGGCCGCCGTGCGCACTGCCCGGAAAATTCTTGCGACCCCGCAGCTTGCGCCCTACTACGACGGCGAAATGCTCCCTGGCGCAGCGCAGGCCAGCGATGACGAGTTGCTCGACTTTGCGCGCCGCTATGGCTCAAGCTGCTACCACTACGCCGGCACCTGCCGCATGGGGCCGGACAGCGACCCCACTGCCGTGGTCGATCAGGAACTCAAGGTGCGCGGTGTGCAGGGCCTGCGTGTGGTCGATGCTTCGGTCATGCCTGGCAGCCCGTCGGCCAACACCTACGCCTCCACGCTGGTGATTGCCGACCGCGCGTCCGATTTCATCCTCGGCAAAGCGCGGGCGGCAATGACCCCGTCTGCACAAGCAGTGCCGGCGCCTGTTCGTACACCAGTGCGCGACGCGGTGCGTGAACCGGAACCCGTGACCTAAATCACCCGCTTCGTCATGCCCGTTTTCCTTGCTCGTCATGCCCGTTCCAACGTCTGTGTCACGCGGTTCATCCCAAATAAGGAGTCATACCCATGAAAAATACAAACCAGACCTGGCGCAGTGCCAAGGCCGGCTTCGCTGCGCTCGCCCTGCTCGGGGCGAGCCTGTTTGCCGGCAGTGCTGCGGCCCAGAATGCCCTGCGCATCGGCGCCGTCAACCCCTACAGCGGGCCGCTGGCGCTGTATGGTGATGAACTGGCGCGCGGTTATCAGATCGCGATTGACGAGCGCAATGCAAGCGGCGGCGTGCTCGGCCGCAAGATCGAACTGGTACGCGGCGACGCCACCAACCCGCAGCAGGGCATTGCCGCA
>JANNCZ010000153.1:0-3264 GCA_031387185.1 Burkholderiales bacterium | reverse complement strand
GCAGGCGCTGCTCGCGGCGATTCCGCGCGATATCACCATCATCATGATCGAGCACGACATGGACACCGCGCTGGCGTTTGCCGAGCGCATCACGCTGCTGCATTACGGCAAGGTGATTGTCGAAGGCACGCGCGCTGAAGTGGTGGCGCATCCGCGCACGCGGGAGGTTTATCTTGGCGCTTGACGAGACCAAGTTGAATGAAACGGCAGACCGGGCAGATGCCGGTGCCGGTGCTGCACCAGCCGTCTCTGAGCGAGGCGGAACAACCGTGCTGTCGCTGCGCAACGTCGATGCGCTCTACGGAGACAGCCACGTGTTGCATGGTGTGTCGTTCTCCGTCAAGCCGGGCCGCGTGCTCGCGCTGCTGGGCCGCAACGGTGCCGGCAAGACCACCTGCATGAACGCCATCATTGGGTTTTTGAAACCGCGCAACGGTGAGATCCTGTTACACGGCGAACGCATCAGCGGGCATTCACCGGAATCGATTTCGCGCCGTGGCGTCGGCTTGGTGCCACAGGGGCGGCGCATTTTTCCCAGTTTGTCGGTCTACGAAAATCTCATTGTCGCCGCGCGCAAGCCAAGCGGCAAGGTGGCGAAAGAGTGGACGCTTGATGCAGTGTTCGAGACCTTTCCGCGCCTCGGTGAGCGCCAGAAACAAGCCGCCGGCTCGCTCTCCGGCGGGGAGCAGCAGATGCTCGCCATTGGCCGCGCGCTGGTGTCCAACCCGCGCGTGCTGTTGATGGACGAACCGTCCGAGGGTCTTGCGCCGCTGATCGTGCATGAAGTCGGTGAGACCCTCAAAAAGCTCAAGGCCCAGGGCTTCTCGATTTTGCTGGTGGAACAAAACACTACCCTGGCGCTCGACGTGGCCGATGACGTCGTCATTCTCAACACCGGGCGTGTTGCGTGGAGCGGCAGCGTGGCAGAAGTGCGCAACCAGCCCGATGTGATGCACACCAATCTTGGTGTGTTTTGATTTTTTCGAAAGCACGCTATGGCAATACTCATCCTTGACGGTCACCCGGTCGAATACACCCAGACCGGCCCCTCAGGTACCTCCTCAGTTACCTCCTTGGTTACCTCCTTGGTTACCTCGGCTACGGCGAACCACGCCCCCAGTCCCGATCTGCTGCTGGTGCATTCCCTGCTCACCGAGTTGACCGTGTTTGAAAAAGTGCTGCCTGCGCTCGCAGCAGACCGGCGTGTGACCTGCATCAACTTGCCAGGTTTCGGCGCCTCCACTGCGCTCACCCTCGATGGCCTCGAAGCGCAGGCCGATCATGTGGCGCGCGTAATGGCAGCACTCAAACTGCCGGCCAACACAGCAGTGTTCGGCAACGGCTTCGGTGCCTTCGACACGCTGCAACTGGCGATTCGCCACGGCGCACAGTTTGGCAATTTGATCGTCGCCGATTGCGTGCCGGCATTTCCGGAAGCCGCGCGCGTGCCGTTTCGCGGCATGGCTGGCAAAGTCAACGAGACCGGCATGGGCGCCGTGCTCGACACGGCGATTGGCCGCATGTTCCCGCCGGCATTTCAGGCTGCGCATCCTGAGGTGATCGCTGATCGCAAGGCCAAGCTCGGCAAGGTGGATGCAGGCTGCTTCGGCCGCGCTTGTCTCGCGCTTGCTGGCATGGATCTCACGCCATTGCTGCCATCGATCCGTAATCGCACGCTGGTCATGTGCGGTGCGCTCGACCTGACCACGCCGCCCACGCTGGCGCAGCAAGTGGCGCAAGCCATTCCCGGCGCGCGCTATGAGGACATCGCGGACTCGGGCCACTGCCCGATGTTGGAGCAGCCCGCAGCGCTGGTCACGGCAATGCGCGGATTCTTAGGCTGAGGCAGGCTGCGCCAGCTTGTCAACGACGCCTTTGATCTGCGCCGCGAAGCTGCGCTCAAACGAGAAGTCAATCATCGATGTCGGGTTGATAAACATGCGCAACCCGGCGTGTTCCGGCAGATTGAACGTGGCCACGCCAAAAAGCGGGATCGTCTCGTTGAGGTAAACCTCCGGCAGGTTGTTGGTGCCGGTCGATTTTTGCAACATCGCCGCCAGGACATGGCCGGCGGCGACACTGTCCAGCACCAGATTCTGCGTGTTGCCATTGGCGTCAACAAGATTGAGCTCCATCGCGTTTTTTTCAGGATTGCGGCGGGCACTCATGACGGCGGTGGCGGTGAAGGTGGGGCGTTGCATGTGATTCCCGATCGTAGGTAAAGGGCCAGAAAAACGAAAGGCGGCATTGTGCCTGAAACGGCGCTGATGACCGCGAGGCGGCTCGCATAGTGGCCTCGTACAGGCCAGCGCCGGCAGCCTCAACTCTCCGGCACATCCTGCTTGGGTGCGTTGCATGCCTCAAGCGCACGGTGCTCTGCTTCCTTCGCCGCCTGTTTCGCCAACCTGCGGCGCCGCGCCGGTGTGGTGAGCAGATAGATCAGCAGCGAGCACGGCAGCAGCCCGTAAAAGATGAAGGTGGAGACACCGCTGACAATCGTCGGCTGCGTGATCGACATCATCAGTGCGACCCAGAGCCAGCCAATGGCGATGATGTGCATGCTGTGAAATTGACTGACCGTTGTGACTGAACCGGTCAGTCGAAAAAATCGAGCACCGCATCAAGACCATGATGGCTGATCGCCGTCATCGCCTGCGCGCGTACCACGGGTTTGGCGTGATACGCCACCGAAAGGCCGGCCACCGCCATCATCTTCAAGTCGTTCGCGCCGTCACCCATTGCAATCGTCTCAGAGAGCGCGCAGCCGAGTTGCGCGCAGGTGGCGAGCAGCATGCGCGCTTTTTCTTCGGCATCGACAATCGGCCCAATCACCATGCCATTGAGCTTGCCATGTTCAATGCCGAGCACATTGGAGTGCGTGAAGTCGAGACCGAGACGGGCCTTCAGACGCTCGGTAAAAAACGTAAACCCGCCTGAGACCAGCAGCGTCTTGATGCCCGCCGCCGCAAATTGCGCGAGCATGCGCTCGGCACCGGTTGAGAGCTGCAGGCGTTCCTGATAGACGCGCTCCAGCGCCGATTCATCCAGGCCTTTGAGCAGCGCTACACGGCGGCGCAGGCTTTCGGGGTAGGCAATCTCGCCACGCATGGCACTTTCGGTGATGGCCGCGACCTGCGGCTTGATCCCCAGCATGTCCGCGATCTCGTCGATGCACTCGATAGTGATGAGCGTGGAGTCCATGTCCATCACCGCGAGACGAAAACTGGCCAGCGGACGCGGTTCGATGCAGTTGACGTCTGCGTG
>JANNCZ010000107.1:0-2742 GCA_031387185.1 Burkholderiales bacterium | reverse complement strand
GGCGGCACAGGCGAATCCGGTGCGGCCCTAGCACGGCGTACCATGCAGCCGCACAGCCGTTCGCACGACTGACATCACCATGAGTAAACCCCGCCTCAAATACAAACCCGGCGCTGCCCTCGCAGCGCAAGACGATTTATTCGCAGTGAAAGAAGACACCGTGCAGGAACAGCAGGAACTGATGCAAGACGATATGAACACAAATGCCGCCGCTGCGGCTGCCGATGAGGCTGAAACCCTTGGTGGAAGCGGTTCTTCTGGCGATGTACCCGGCGGTGCTGATACGCCAGCGTATTCCGCTGCCGGTAGTGCTGACGCGGGGGAAGGCACCGCAGAAAATGGTGGTGATGACAGCGGTGATGGTGGTGGTGACGGCAGTGGCGGTGGGGGCGACGCAGGCGATGGTGCCGGTGCACACGGTGCGGGCGGTGTAAGTGGCGGCGGTGCTGGCGGTGGAGGTGGGGGCGGCCCGTTGCCGCCGATCGCCGGCGACGCGGACTTTTTGCCCCTCGGTCTTTACGCCGAGCGTGCCTATCTCGACTACGCCGTCTCGGTGGTCAAAGGCCGTGCTCTGCCCGAGGTAAGCGACGGGCAAAAGCCGGTGCAGCGCCGCATTCTGCATTCCATGAATGAAATGTGGCTGGCCCCGAATGCCAAGCCGGTCAAGTCCGCGCGCGTCGTCGGCGACGTGCTCGGCAAGTTTCATCCGCATGGCGACCAGGCCGCGTATGACGCGATGGTGCGCATGGCGCAGAGCTTTTCGCTGCGCTATCCGCTGATCGACGGCCAGGGCAACTTCGGCTCGCGCGACGGCGACAACCCGGCGGCAATGCGCTACACCGAGGCACGCCTGACACCGATTGCGCAATTGCTGCTCGATGAAATCGGCATGGGCACGGTCGAGTTCATTCCCAACTATGACGGCTCGATGGAAGAGCCCAAGCAGTTGCCCGCGCGCTTGCCGATGGTGCTGCTCAACGGCGCGTCGGGCATCGCCGTGGGTATGGCGACGGAAATTCCGTCGCACAATTTGCGCGAAGTCGCGAAGGCAGCCATTGCGGTGATCCGCAAGCCGAAAATCACGACAGACGAATTGCTCGAATTGATGCCCGGCCCCGACTTCCCCGGCGGTGGTCAATTGATTTCTTCTCCGGCTGAAATCCGCGAGGCCTATGACAGCGGGCGCGGTTCGCTCAAGGTGCGTGCACGCTGGCAGATTGAAGACATGGCGCGCGGCCAGTGGCAGGCGGTGGTAACCGAGTTGCCGCCTGGCAGCTCCACGCAAAAAGTGCTCGAAGAGATTGAGGAGTTAACCAATCCCAAAGTGCGCACCGGCAAAAAATCCCTGACGCCCGATCAGCAAAATCTCAAGGCGCTGATCCTGTCAGTGCTTGATGTGGTGCGCGATGAATCAGGCAAGGACGCTGCAGTGCGCCTGGTGTTTGAACCCAAGACCGCGAAGATCGACCAGACCGAATTCATGACCACCTTGCTCGCGCACACGAGCATGGAGTCCTCCGCGTCAATCAACATGGTGATGATCGGTCTCGATGGCCGCCCGCGCCAGAAACCGCTCAAGGATGTGCTGGCCGAGTGGGGCAACTTCCGCATTGACACCGTGACGCGGCGCACCGAGTTCCGCCTGGGCAAAGTGAATGACCGCATTCACATCCTCGAAGGCCGCATGATCGTATTCCTGAACATCGACAAGGTGATCAGGATCATCCGCGAGAGCGACGAGCCGAAAGCCGCTCTCATCAAGGCTTTCAAGCTATCGGACCGTCAGGCCGAAGACATTCTGGAGATTCGCCTGCGTCAGTTGGCGCGTCTCGAAGGCATCAAGATCGAGCAGGAATTGAAAGATTTGAAGATCGAAAAGAAAGACCTCGAGCATTTGCTCGGCGACGAAGCGGCGATGAAGAAGCTCGTCATCAAGGAGATCGAAGCCGACGCCAAGCAGTTCGGCGATGCACGCCGCACGCTGATTGAAGAGGCTGGCAAGTCAGTCGTCACGCAGACTGTGGTGGATGAACCGGTCACCGTGATCTTCTCCGAGAAAGGCTGGGTGCGCGCGCGCAGCGGGCATGGCCACGACGCCACGTTGTTCACCTTCAAGGAAGGCGATGGCCTCTACGGCGCGTTCGAGTGCCGCACCGTGGATCACGCAATTTTGTTCGGCTCCAACGGCCGCGTGTACTCGGTCGCGGTGGGGGCATTGCCCGGCGCGCGCGGCGATGGTGTGCCAGTTACCACGCTGATCGATCTTGAAGCCGGCACGCGCATCGTGCATATGCTGGCGGGCAATGGCGAGCAGACTGCGTTGCTGGCGGCGACCAACGGCTATGGCTTTGTCTGCCGCATCACCGACATGCTGTCGCGTACCAAGGGCGGCAAGGTTTTCCTCAAAATGGATGCCGCGCATGAGCCGGTGCGCCCGGCGGTGATCGCCACCGGGGCGGCGCGTGTCGCAGTCATGGGTACTAGCCAGCGCTTGCTGGTGTTCAAGCTCGACGAAGTCAACGCGCTGGCTGGTGGTGGGCGCGGTGTGATCTTGCAGGAACTCGACCTGAAGGAAAGGTTGCTTGCGGTTGCGGTCTTTGGTGCAGCCGGCTTGATGGTCGAAGGGGCAGGGCGCGGCGGCAAAGAGTTCAACATTTCGCTCGAACCGCGCGCCCTCAAACCCTACGAAGCCAAGCGTGCGCGCAAGGGCAAATTGCTGGCGGAGAAAATCAAGGCGGCGGG
>JANNCZ010000106.1:0-1973 GCA_031387185.1 Burkholderiales bacterium | reverse complement strand
GCGACCGGCGCCGCCAGCGCGAACGCCATGTAGGCGCCGATCATGTAAAAGCTGCCGTGCGCGAGATTGATCACGCCCATGATGCCGAAGATCAGCGTCAGGCCCGACGCGACCAAAAACAGCAACAGGCCGTATTGCACGGCGTTGAGGCACTGGATCAGAAAGGTGGAGAAGTCCATAGAGGCAAGTCCAAAACCGTTGGTGGGGGCGGATCACAGAGGCATGTGCCGGAAGACCGTTGATGGCAGCGGCGCTCAGCGCTACTGCCAGCTCCGTACGCGCGATTACCGGTCGCCGGTTAACGCTTACCGGTTACAGGCGGCAGCCGCGCCCCGGGTCAGCCAGCGACTTGCTGGCGATGCCGACCACTTTGTTTTCTTTAGCCGTCACCTGGCGCAGATAAATGTCCTGCACCGGGTTGTTTGATTTGGACAGCGTGAAGGCACCACGCGGGCTGTCGATCTTGGCCTTTTGCAAGGCAGCGGCGAACTCGGCTTTCTTGCTCACATCGCCCTTGACGGCGGCGAGGCCGGTGGCCAGCATCAATGCAGCGTCGTAGCCCTGCACCGCATAGACGTCGGGCTGCAGCTTGTAAGCCTTGGCGTAGGCGAGGCGAAAGCTGTTGTCGCGCGGCGTGCCGAGGCTGTCGGCATAGTGCAGCGTGGTCAGCAGGCCGTCGGCATCGGCGCCTTGGGCTTCGAGCGTGCCGTCGGTGAGAAAACCCGCGCCATAGAGTGGAATGCTTTTCTTCAAACCGGCGCCAGCGTAGTCCTTGACGAATTTGACCGCACCGCCACCGGCGAAAAAGGTATAGACCGCATCGGGTTTAGCCGCCGCGATTTCGGTCAGCAAGGCCTGAAACTCCACATTCGGAAACGGCAGGCTGAGTTCCTTGACGACCTTGCCGCCGCCCTTCTCGAAGGCCTCCTTGAAGCCCTTGACCGATTCGTCACCCGCCGCGTATTTCCAGGTGATGGTGACGACTTTTTTATGGCCCTTCTTGGCGACCACTTCGCCCATCGCGTAGCCGGGCTGCCAGTTGGAGAACGAGCTGCGGAAAATGTTGGCCGCGCACATCGCGCCGGTGACTGCATCCGCGCCTGCGTTCGGGACGATCAGCAGGGTGCCGGTGTCCTTGGCGACCTTGGCCATCGCCATCGCGACGCCGGAGTGCACGGTGCCGACCAGCACATCGACGTTGTCGCGCTTGATCAGCTTGTTGACATTGTCGGTGGCCTTGGCCGGGTCCGACTCATCGTCCACTTTGACGAATTCGACTTCACGCCCGCCGAGCTTGCCGCCCTGCTCCGCCACGTGCAGGCGAAAACCGTTTTCAATCGCGCTGCCGAGCGCGGCGAAGGTGCCGGTGTAGGGCAGCATCAAGCCGACCTTGAGTTTGGCGGTGTTTTGCGCCGGGGCCGGCGTGGTGGCGAGCGCGGCCAGTGCGGCGGCCGAAGCGAACAGGGAAAGGTGCAGCGATTTCATGGTGGTGTCTCCGGAATCTGGTTGAACAAAAGGGAGTGATGAAACAGGCACGAAGCAAAACGCGAAGCAAAACTGAAAAGCCGGGAGTGCAGGTGCGGCGAATACGGCAAAACTAAAGGCTGTCCACCGGGAAAACGCTTCCCGGCGTCAGACAGGAAATCAGAAAATGTCAGCGCGGCGAGATCAGGAGTCGCATCACTTCGCCGCCTCAAGGTCGCGCAGCTTGAAGCGCTGGATCTTGCCGGTGGCAGTCTTCGGCAACTCGGCAATGAACTCGATGGAGCGTGGATATTTGTAGGCTGCCAGACGCTCTTTGACAAAGGCTTTCAACTCGGCTTCATCGGTTTTTTGTCCCGCTTTGAGCACCACGAAGGCCTTGGTCTTGGTCAGGCCCTCGGCGTCGGCCACGCCGATCACCGCGGCTTCGAGCACGGCGGCGTGCTGCATCAGGGTCGATTCGACTTCAAACGGCGAGACGTAGATGCCGC
>JANNCZ010000081.1:0-2924 GCA_031387185.1 Burkholderiales bacterium | reverse complement strand
ATCGTCACCGCGCCGCTGCTCACGCACGCGGTCAAGATCGAATTGCCGAAGGCATCGTCGGCGCCCAACATCACCAAACCGCACAACGTGCAATTGGGTATCCGCGCCAACGGCGAAATGTTCTGGAACGGCGAGGCAATTGCCGCTGCCGACATGCCATTGCGTTTCGCCGCTGCGGCCAGACTCAACCCGCAGCCCGAAGTGCATATCCGCGCCGAGCGCACCGCGCATTACGAGCAGGTCGCCAAGGTGATGTCGGAGGCGGCGAAAAATGGCCTCACGCGCATCGGCTTCGTCACCGATCCTGCGGAAAAATAATTCTTCGGGATCCGCCGCCGCAATTTACGCGCTACCGTAAACCAAAAACTTTTCAGCGTTACCCGCAAGCCAGCCAGGCCGCACGGCCAAGCCAGCCAGCATCTTTCAACCCTCAACCATCTTTCAAAAAAGATGAGGAGAAATGCATGGCTGCAAGATTTCATACTCGCCTGGTTTGCAACAAATTGGTTCGCAACAAATTGGCTCGCACCATTCTCGGCGCAGCGGTGGCAAGTACCTGTCCGTTGACGCTGCTGGCGCAGACGCCGCCGCAGGGCGAGGCCGTGATGCCGCAGGTCACGGTCGAAGGCCAGGGCGAGCGCGCCGACGGTCCGGTGCAGAGTTATCGCGCCACACGATCATCGACCTTCAACAAGACCGATACACCGATGAAGGACGTGCCCGCTTCCGTGAGCGTGATTCCGTCCGATTTGATGAAGGATCAGGCGATGCAAAGCATGGGCGATGCATTCCGCTATGTTCCCGGCGTGTTGACGCATCAGGGGGAAGGCAATCGTGACCAGATCATTTTGCGCGGCATCAGCACCACAGCCGATTTTTATCTCGACGGCGTGCGCGACGACGCGCAAGTGATCCGCGATCTTTACAACCTGGAGCGGGTCGAGGTGCTCAAGGGGCCGGCCGGCATGGCGTTCGGGCGCGGCGGCGCCGGCGGGGTGGTCAATCGTGTGACCAAGCGGCCGGTGTTCGGGCCGGTCGGCGAAGCGGGCTCTTCCACCAGCAGCTACAACCAGCGGCGCGCCACGCTTGATGTCGGCAACAGGATCAACGACGCTTTTGCATTGCGCTTCAACGGCATGGTTGAGTCCTCGGACAGCTTTCGCAACGAAGTATGGCTCAAGCGCTACGCCCTGAACCCGACAGCCACTTATGCGTTCAGCCCGAGTACTGCGCTCACTGTCAGCTATGAGGGTGCTTACGATCACCGCACTGCTGATCGCGGCATCCCGTCCAGCTTCGGACAACCTTTCAACACTGACCCCAGCACCTTTTTCGGCAACGCCGGCCAGAGCACTTTGCGCAACAAGGTCGATGGCGTGTCCGCCGTACTCGACCATGAGTTCGGCAACGGCTGGCAGTTGAAAAATGCCTTGCACATCACCCGCTACGACAAGTTTTATCAAAACATCTATCCGGGTTCGGCGGTGCTTGCCAACAACACGCTGACGCTCGCCGCCTACAACAATCTCAACCAGCGCCAGAACACCTTCAACCAGACCGACCTGACAAAAAAGTTCAGCGCCTTCGGTTTTGAGCATGTGTTCCTGGCCGGCATGGAGTTGGGCGGGCAGGTCAGCGCCAACAAGCGCAACACTGGCTACTTCGCCGGCAACGGAACGGCACCCGTTGTCTCCGCCAACACGCCATTCGGCACCGTACTCACCTTCCGCCCGAACGGCACTACCGACGCCGACAATAAAATCAAGGCCGATATCTTCGCGGTGTATATGCAGGATCAGATATCGCTCTCCAAGCAATGGAAAGTGCTGGTCGGCCTGCGCTACGACCGCTTCTCGATTGATTTCAATGACCGCCGCCAGGCAGCCAATACGCCAATCGTCAATATTCAACGCACCGACACCGGTGTGAGTCCGCGCGCCGGATTGATTTGGTCACCGACTGACCGCGCCACTTACTACGCCAGTTACAGCTACGCATTTCTGCCCTCGGCCGAACAGCTCGGTGTCACCGTCACCAATTCGGGCCTGGCACCGGAAACGGCGAAGAACTACGAATTGGGCGCGCGCTGGGATATCTTGCCGAAGCTGACTCTGTCGGCGGCGCTGTTCCGTACCGACCGCGACAATGTGCGCGTGGCGGATCCGAACAACCCCGGATTTTTCGTCCCCAATGGGCAGCAGCGCACCCAAGGCCTTGAAGCCGGGTTGCAGGGCGATGTGACACGCGATTGGCAGGTGTATGCAGGCGCTGCCTTTCTCGACGGGCGCATCACTTCGCCGATTACTTCGGCCGGTACCATCCCGGGTGTAGCCGGTGCGGTGATTCCCGCTGGCCGCAGGCTGCAACTGGTGCCGCAGCGCACGCTGTCGGTGTGGAACAAAGTCAATCTCGGTGAAGGCTGGGCCACCGGCATCGGCGTGATCCACCAGTCGTCCGCCTTCACCTCGACCGGCAACACGGTCACGATCCCCGGCTTCGTGCGCGTCGATGGCGCGCTCTACTACACCTTTGCCAGCGGCAAGACCCGGCTCGCGCTCAACGTTGAGAACCTGTTCAACAAAAAATATTATCCGACGGTGGATGGCGACAACAACATCAGCACCGGCGCGCCGCTCAATGCGCGGCTGACGTTGACGGCGGCGTTTTGAGTTTTCTAAGGCAGCACACCCGGTTCATTGTCGATGGTAGCAACTGAGCGCCTTACGCGTCCGGCTGCCAGGCGGGCTCGATATCGGTATGCGAAAAATCGTTACCCTTAAACACAATACTGTTCATTTAACGATTTTGATGGCTTTATTAAAGTCGATGGGTGGCAGCGCCACTGCGGAACGCGGTCGCAGAGGGAATTTGCTCATCTTACGCTTCACTCCACGCCGGTTGCGTCGGCCCCGGCTGGAGGAGGC
>JANNCZ010000068.1:0-1842 GCA_031387185.1 Burkholderiales bacterium | reverse complement strand
ACGCAAGGCTGGGGCGGCCTCTACATCCGCGCCCACAAGCTCGCCTACAAGATGATCTCCAAGCACCCGAACACCGGCATCAAGAATCGCTACGGCGTGCCTGACTGCCCGGAGCGTGTGCACTGGGAAGAAGAGTTCGCCCTCAAGGTCGGCGCGCCCGGCGCCTACGACTACGGCCCGGAGCGCTGCTCATGGCTTTCGCACGCGGTCACCAACTGGATTGGCGACGACGGCGAATTGCGCAAGCTCTACACGCAAATCCGCCGTCACAATCCCGAGGGCGACACGCTCTACATCGACGGCAGCATCACCAAGAAGTACGTGAAGGACGGCAAGAAGCTGGTCGAGTTTGCGCTCATCGGCAACAACCAGGATGGCGAGCTGTCGATTCAGGGGCACGCGACTGCCGAGTTGCCCAGCCGCGCCTGATTCGATCCATGCCGGCCTGACGCAATCGCGCCGGGCCGGGTCTGGTGCGTGTCATCGCCTGTTGCATGGGCTACCATCCGCAGGCACTGTCACCGAATCTGTTCCCGTTCATGTCTTCATCTGCGCCGTGCGCGCCTATGCCTGCTTCTGCGAATCCGCAATTACGCTTCCCTTCGGTAGATCGCGTGGCGAACCACGCGCGGGCTGCGGAATTGATAAACCGCTTCGGCAGGCCGGTGCTGATCGAAGCGATTCGCGCGGAAATCGAAGCGTTGCGTGCGGCCTCCCGTGCCGGTACGACCGAGGAGTCAGTGCTTGATGGCGCCGCAGCGCGCGTCGAGCGCTGGTTCGCCCCCAGCCTGCGCCTGGTGTTCAACCTTACCGGCACGGTGCTGCACACCAATCTCGGCCGTGCGCCGCTGCCGCGTGAAGCGCTCGACGCGATTGCCGCCGTCGCTGCCGGTGCGAGCAATCTCGAGTTTGACCTGGGCACAGGCAAGCGCGGCGACCGCGACGATCATGTCGAGGCGCTGATCAAACGCCAAACCGGAGCCGAGGCCGCGACCGTGGTCAACAACAATGCGGCCGCTGTGCTGCTGGTGCTCAACGCGCTGGCCAACAAGCGCGAAGTGCCGGTGTCGCGCGGCGAGCTGATCGAGATTGGGGGTGCGTTCCGCCTGCCTGACATCATGGCGCGCGCGGGTTGCAAGCTCATCGAGGTCGGCACCACCAATCGCACCCATCTGGCCGATTTCGAGAATGCGATTCACGCCAAGACCGCGCTGGTGATGAAGGCACACACCAGCAACTTCATCGTGCAAGGGTTTACCGCCGCAGTGCCCGAGAGCGAACTCGCGGCGCTGTGTCACGCGCGCGGCATTCCATTCGTCAATGACCTCGGTGCTGGATCGCTGATCGACCTCTCGGCCTTTGGCCTGCCGCGCGAGCCTACCGTGCAGGGTACGCTGGCGCAGGGTGCGGATCTGGTCACCTTCAGCGGCGACAAGCTGCTCGGCGGCCCGCAGGCGGGCATCATTGCCGGGCGTGCCGACCTGATCGCAGTCATCAAGCGCAACCCATTGAAGCGCGCCTTGCGTGTGGACAAGATGACGCTGGCGGCGCTCGAAGCGGTGTTGCGCCTCTATCTTGATCCCGCGCGCCTGTGTGAGCGCCTGCCCGCGCTGCGTCTGCTCACGCGACCGCCCGAGGCGATTCGCGCGAGCGCCGCGCAGGTGCAGCCGGTGCTCGCTGCGCGTCTCGCCGGCTGCGCGGTCGTGACGCTGATCGATTGCGCCAGCGAAATCGGGTCGGGCGCGCAGCCACTCGAAAAGCTGGCGAGTGCGGGACTGGCTATCGCGCCGCTCGCTGCACGAGGCAAAGGGCGCGGCGCTGCCTTGACGCACCTCGCCGCTG
>JANNCZ010000023.1:0-2370 GCA_031387185.1 Burkholderiales bacterium | reverse complement strand
GGGACCACTTGGGATGGTGCCGTCCGCTGGAGCCCGCTCAGTTATTCGCACGTGGATATGTCGACCGGCAGAAGCTTCAACGACCCTCTGGCCGGCGGCAATGCCATCATCAACTCTTATTACAACGCCAGCTGGACGCATGACTGGACCGACCGCATCACCTCGAGAGTGTCCGGCAGCTTGATCCCGGACAACTTTAACGGCACTACGCGCCGGGACACGACCAAGTCGCTCGGCCTTGGGCTCTCCTACGCCATGCAGCGCTGGTTGTCGTTCGGCGCCGATTACACTTACACCGCACGTGATTCGAACACTGCCACGTTTAGCTATCGCAAGAATCTGCTGATGTTCTCGGCAAGAGTCGCGATGTAGGGTTAGTGTTGGGCAATGAGCTTTCGGCTGCTATTTGCCCTGCTAGGGCTGTTTTGTGCATTTTGTGCCTGGGGGCAGGCGCGCCCGGCTGCAACAGCCCCCTCCTCCGCGCCGCCCGTCGGCGTGGTCTCCAATTACCGGCTGGCCACGGGTGACGTAGTCTCTATCCGGGTGTTTGGTGAAGAGGATCTTTCGCGTGAGAAGATCCGGTTGACCGATGCGGGTACGGTGTTTTATCCGGTGCTGGGCGAGATTCAGGTGTTGGGCAAGACCGTCGGCGAGATTGAAAAGCAGATTGCTGACGGCTTGCGCGGTCGTTACCTCGTCAATCCGAGCGTCACCGTGTCGATCGACAGCTATCGCCAATATTTTGTGACTGGTCAAGTCGGAGCGCCCGGCGGATTCCCCTATCAACCCGGGTTGACAGTGGCCAAGGCGGTGGCTCTTGCGGGCGGATTCAAAGAGCGCGCCTCGCAGAGTAAAATGTTTGTGATCCGCGATGCGGACCCAAAAAAGAACCGCGAGCGGGTTGAGTTGAGCACGGCCATATTTCCGGGTGATGTGCTCACGATCGAGGAGAGTTTTTTCTGATCGAGTCCTGATCGAACACCGGGCGGACGCAAACGCCGCCACTCCATGCGCGCCGTGCCGTTTAATGTCGAAAGCCCCTTTGGTCGAAAGCCCCATTGTGAACCGCCTCGCCACTCCGCAAGAAATCTTTCAGCCCGAAGAGACCAAGGATGACCGGGTTGAATTGGTCGAGTATTGGCGCGGCATCACGCGCCGCAAGTGGAGCGTGATGGGACTTGCGCTGGCCATCACGCTGCTCGCTGCCGTCATCGTCCACTCCATCAAGCCGGTGTACCGCGCAACGGCCACGATTCTGATCGAGACCGGCAAATCCAAGGTGGTGTCGGTCGAAGAAATCTACACCGGCGTCAGCGCCAACCGTGAGTTCTTCCAGACCCAGGCCGAGATCATGCGCTCACGCGACCTGGTCACCAAGATTGTCGCCAAGCTCAAGCTCGCAACCCACCCGGAATTCGACCCGCGCCAGGTTGAGCCGTCCTTGTGGAGCAAATGGACGGCGCCGTTGGGCCTCGAGGCGGCCAAGGGGGAGATAAGCGATGAGGCAGCAGAAAAAAGTGCTGTTGCCCAGTTTATGGGACGGCTCTCGACCGAACCCGCGAAGAACAGCAGCCTGCTGCGCGTGAGTTTTGAGGCGCACGACCGCGAATTGGCAGCGCGTGCCGCCAACGCTGTAGCGGACACCTATATCGAAAACGACCTCGAAGCGAGGTATCAGATGACGCAAAAAGCCACCGACTGGTTGAACAGCCGCGTGGCCGGCCTGCGCCAAAAACTCTCCGAGTCCGAAAAAGCGCTACAGGAATACCGCGAGCGTGAGCGCATCATCGACTCCAAGGGTCTGGCGCAATCCGGTTCGGGAGTGGTACTTCAGGATCTGTTTGGAAAGCTCGGCGAAGCGCGGCAGCGCCGCTCCGAATCCGAGGTCGCCTACAACCAGGTGCGTGCACTGCGTGGCACCGCTGGTGCCAACTTTGAGAGCATTCCGGCAGTGCTGCGCAGCCCCTTGTTCCAGGATGCCAAAAGAGTCGAGGGCGATGCGGAAAAACGATTGTCTGAGCTGGCGCAGCGCTATGGCAAGGAGCATCCGCGCATTGTGCAGGCCGAGTCCGAACTGAAGTCTTCACGTGAAAACACGCGCCGCCAGATCGAAACCATCATTGCGGGGCTGAGCAAGGAATTTGAAGTCACGCGCGCCAACGAAGCGGCAGTTGAGCGCACGTTGGGCGAAGCGCGCGGCCAGGTGCAAGGCATCAACCGCAAGGAGTACCAGTTGGGCATTCTGGAGCGTGAGGTTACCTCCAACCGTCAGCTCTACGACATGTTCATTGGCCGCTTCAAGGAAACCAGCGTCACCAATGATCTGCAGTCAGCCATTGGGCGCGTGGTCGATCGCGCGCAGCCGCCGGG
>JANNCZ010000014.1:0-7589 GCA_031387185.1 Burkholderiales bacterium | reverse complement strand
CGTCAACATTCCCGGCAGCAACAACAACTGGAAAAACCGTGGCGACAACACAGAATTCTTCCAGCGTCTCAAGGCCAACACGGCGTGGATCACCACCAACTTTCGCACCGCTCGCGAGAAAAATATGCGCGCAGTGATGCTCATCATCCAGGCCAACCCCGACTTTGAAGGCACCGAAGCCGCCAAGCTCAAGCGCCAGCCCGGTTATCGCGATGGCTTTGCCGAGTTCAAGGCGCAACTAATCGAAGAAGCCAAAGCCTTCGGCAAACCGGTTGTGATCGTGCATGGCGACACGCACTCGTACCAACTGAATCAACCGCTCAAGGACGAGACCGGTGCCACGGTCAGCAACGTCACGCGCCTGGAGACGCCCGGCTCACCGTTCGTGGGCTGGGTGCGCACCGTGGTCGATGCGAATGATCCGAAGGTGTTTCAGTTCACCTTGAAGCGCTTTGGTGCATCGGCGCACCCAGGCCAGTAGGTACTGCCACACAGCCAGCGCTTAGTGGTGGTGATGCCCGCCCGGCCCATGCGCATGGCCATGCGCGACTTCATCTTCTGACGCGTCGCGAATCTTCAGCACCTTGCATTCAAACACCAGGCCCACGCCGGCCAGCGGGTGATTGCCGTCGAGCACGACCTTGCCGCCGGCAATGTCAGTGACGGTAAAGATGGTGGCCTGCGCGCCGTCGTCCGGCTCGGCATCGCCGGGCATGCCTTCAAAACGCATGCCGACTTCGAGGGTGTCGGGAAAGCGTTCGCGCGCTTCGACGCGCAGCAGCTGGTCGTCGTAATCACCGAACGCATCTTCGGGTTCGAGCTTGACCCGCACCCCCTGCCCGATGCCTTTGTCCTGCAGCGCCTGCTCGACGCGCGGAAAGATGTTCGAGAAGCCGCCGTGCAAATACGTGGTGGGCTCTTTGGATGCTTCGATCACTTCGCCTTGCGCGTCAAACAACGTATAGGACAGCGTGACCACCGAATTGCGGCCGATTTTCATGGTGTAAATGGCTGCGGCCAGACCCGCAGCGTGAAGTTCAGTGAAGCGTCGATTTTACGAGCTTCAGCACTTCTTTCGCGTGGCCCTTGGGCGTGGTGACGCCGTAAAGCGCGTGGCGCACCTTGCCGGCGCGGTCGACGATGAAGGTCGAGCGCAATACGTGCGGGCGCTTGCAGACCATGATGGCCTGGCCGGCCGCGTGCAAGCCGTTTGACCCGCCGCCGTTCGTGCCGGAAGCGCCGGGGGTTCCTGGAGCGCCCGGCGCTGCGTCAACGCCCAGCGGATGCTTGACCACGTCATAGCTGTTGCACGCTTCGCAATCGGGGTCGGCCAGCAGGCGCACCGTGATGCCGTGTTTGTCACGAAACTCGGCGTGGATCATCCAGTCATCGGGCGATACGCCAAGCACCTCACAATTGCAGCGCGCGAACTGATCGGCCAAGTCGGAGAACTCGAGTGCCTCGACCGTGCTGCCCGGCAGATTGTCGCGATCGTAAAAGTACAACACAAAGTTGCGCTTGCCGCGGAACTCGGATGACTCGACCAATTCCATGTCGGCATCGGCCAGTTTGAAAGCGGGGGCTGCGGTTCCGGGAGACAACATGCGCACTCCTTCGCACGACGTGTGTTTCTATAATAGTCCGATGAAAACGGTTTTGCCAAGCGATCTTCACCAACTCCTCGGCGGCTTGACGCCCGCACAGTTTTTGCGCGGCTGGTGGCACAAGAAGCCACTCTTGATCCGCAACGCGATTCCCGGCTTCAAGCCCTTGATAAGCAAGGCGCAATTGTTCGCTCTTGCGAAACAGGATGAAGTCGAAAGCCGCATGGTGGTGCGCACCTCAACACCAGGCAGACGCAGCGGCAATCTGTGGCAGTTGCACCACGGACCGCTCGTTGCACGCGATTTTCGCCGGGATTCGGGAGAGAAATGGAGCCTGCTGGTACAAGGCGTCAATCTGCACATACCGGCTGCTGACGCCCTGCTGCGACGCTTCAACTTCGTGCCGTACTCGCGCATCGACGACCTGATGATCTCGTATGCACACCAGGGCGGCGGCGTCGGCCCGCACGTTGATTCGTACGATGTGTTCCTGTTACAGGCGCACGGCACGCGGCGTTGGCGCATCTCGATGCAGACGGATCGCACGCTGGTCGATGGCGCACCGCTGAAAATTCTCAAACGCTTCAAGCACACGGCAGAGTATCTGTTGGTGCCAGGCGACATGCTGTATCTGCCCCCGGGTTGCGCGCATGATGGCGTGGCCACCGATGCGGACGACTGCATGACCTATTCGATCGGCTTTCGCGCACCCTCAGCCCAGGAGCTCGCACGCGGTTTGCTGGAGCATGCCGCCGAAACCCTTGTGCGCCAAGGTTTCTATGCCGACCCTGGCCTGAAACCCGCTGCCAGAGCGGCCCTGCTCGATGACGCCTATGTGAATCAGGCCGTACGCCTGATCGGCAATGTGCGCCCTTCGCGTGCGATGCTGGAGACCTATCTCGGCCGGATGCTCACTGAGCCGAAGGCGAACGTGTTCTTTGACGCCCCCGATGCGCCGCTAAGCGCAGCGGCATTCGCACGTGCGGCAATGCGGCGCGGCGTGAAGCTCGACCTGCGCACGCAAATGCTCTATCGCGGCAAGACGCTGTTCGTCAATGGCGAAACCGCTGGCGTGCCGCTTTCGCCGGCACTCGCGCAACTTGCCGATGCGCGCCAACTGCCGGCCGGCACCGCCAGTGCAACGCGGCGGGGCAGCGCGCGACCCGATGCGCGGCCCAGTGCGAAAGAAATGCAAGCCCTGTATGGTTGGTACACACACGGCTGGCTGCATCTGTCTGACTAACAAGGAAGCCTGGGATATGAGCAAACCCACACCTCCGTCATCTGCATCACCACTCTCGACAGAGGCATCGCCTTCAATAGATGCGTCGCGGCCCGTCACTGCACCAAACGGCGCAGCGGAAGCGGTCCCGCAGCGCGTCGAGCTGACCAGCAAGGCCGACTTCGCACTGGCGCTCGACAGCATCACCGGCCTCGCCACCCGTACCCTGCGCCTGTTCGACCCGACCTGTGCCGGTTTCAGCCTAAATAGCCCAAAGCGCGAGGAGCAGCTCTCACGATTTTTGCGCGCGCGCCGCACCAATCGACTGATGATTGTCGTGCACGACCCGCGCGTCATCTCGGTCCACAGCCCGCGTCTGCTGCGCGTGCTGCGCCTGTTCAGCCACGCTGTCGCGATTCATCGCACCGATGAAGCGATTCGCAACATCGAAGACACGCTGGTGATCGCCGATGACCAGCACTGCATCCGCAAGCCCCATCATGAGCGCACCCGCGGCGTGGTGTTGCTGCATGATCCCGGCGATACGCGTGAATGGCTCAACCGCTTCAACGCCATCTGGGAACAGTCAGATCCGTCGGTCAGCGCCACCACCATCGGACTGTGAGGCACAACATGCACGCCACCTGGTACTTCGACATCATCTCGCCCTACGCCTATCTGCATTTCAAGCTGCATGGCCGCATCACCTGGCCGGGCGGCGCGGCACCACAAATCGAGTATGTGCCCGTCCTGTTCGCCGGACTGCTTAAGGCAAACGGCACCAAAGGACCGGCCGAGATTGTGGAGAAGCGCCGCCACACCTACCGCATGTGCGTGTGGTTCGCGCAGCAACACGGCATCCCGTTCCGCCTGCCACCGGCGCATCCGTTCAATCCGCTGCACGCGCTGCGGCTGCTGACCGGTGCCGGTGCCACGCGCACCAACGTCGAAGCCGTGTTCGACTGCGTCTGGAAAGATGGCAACGATGTCAACCAGCCAGAAGTGTTTGCGGCGCTCGCAAAACGACTCGGCGTAAGCGATGCGCCATCGCTCATTGCGGACCCTGCGGTGAAACAGCAACTGGCGGCCAACACCGAACGCGCGCTGGCGCGCGGCGTCTACGGCGTGCCCACGCTTGATACCGGCGGCGAATTGTTCTGGGGAGCCGATACACTACCGATGATGAATGCGTGGCTGGCCAATCCGCAATTGTTTGCAGCGGGCGAAATGGCGCGCGTAGAACAGTTGCCCTGGGCTGCGATGCGCAAGGAAGTTGGCTGACCCGCAACGTCCCATCAGCGCTTCCTCCTTCACGCGCCTGCCTGCGGACGCGTTCGTGCCTCAATGAGACCATAAAAAAAGCCCCGCGATGCAGGGCCTTTTTTTGGGAGCGCGGCGACTAAATCGCCGCCTCGTTGGTCTCGCCGGTGCGGATGCGCACCACCTGTTCAACCGTGTTGACAAAAATCTTGCCGTCGCCAATCTTGCCGGTGCGCGCCGCCTTGATGATGGCGTCGATGCACTGCTGCACGTCCTTGTCGGCGGCGATCACTTCGACTTTGACCTTGGGCAGAAAGTCGACAACATACTCCGCACCGCGATAGAGCTCGGTATGGCCCTTCTGGCGGCCAAAGCCTTTGACTTCGGTGACGGTGAGGCCGGTGATGCCGACTTCAGAGAGCGCCTCGCGCACTTCGTCGAGCTTGAAGGGTTTGAGAACGGCTTCGATCTTTTTCATGTTGTCTCCTCGGTGAATCTAGTTTGACGCGAGTATAGCAAGTCACTCGTGAAATGTATTGACTGACAGTGGGGTGGCGTCAGTCATGCGGCGTCACATTGCGCGCGACTGCTGCTTCATTCACGGAACTTGTTGACGATCGGGTAACGCCAGTCGCGCCACGACTTGAAGGGCGCGCCTGGCGGTCTACTCACGGAACTTGTTGACGATCGGATACCGCCAGTCGCGCCCAAAGGCGCGGTGCGTCACGCGCACGCCCACCGGCGACTGCCGCCGCTTGTATTCGTTGATGCGGATCAGGCGCACCACCTGCTCCACCGCCTCTTTCGCAATGCCGCCGGCGATGATGTCGGCCGGGCTTTGGTCCTGCTCGACGTAGGCCGCGAGGATCGCGTCGAGCACGCCGTACTCGGGCAGGCTGTCCTGGTCCTTCTGGTCGGGGCGCAACTCGGCCGAAGGCGGGCGCGTGATGATGCGTTCGGGGATCACTTCTTCACCCGGCTTCTCGAGTTTGTTGCGATAGGTGCAGAGCCGGTAGACCAGGGTCTTGGCGATGTCCTTGATGACTGCGAAGCCGCCCGCCATGTCGCCGTAGAGCGTGCAGTAGCCCACCGCCATTTCGCTCTTGTTGCCGGTGGTGAGCACGATGGAACCGAACTTGTTGGACAGCGCCATCAACAGCGTGCCACGGATGCGTGCCTGGATGTTTTCTTCAGTCGCGTCAAGCGCGCGGCCCTTGAACTCTTCGGCCAGCGCGCCGAGGTACTGATCGAACATCGGGCGGATCGCAATTTCATCGTAGCGCACGCCGAGGCGCTTAACCATTTCGCGCGAGTCGATCCACGAAATGTCCGCCGTGTATTGCGACGGCATCATCACCGCGCGCACCTTGCCCGCGCCGATGGCATCGACGGCAATCGCCAGCGTAAGCGCTGAATCCACACCGCCGGACAAGCCGATGATGGCGCCGGGAAAGCCGTTCTTGCCGATGTAATCGGCGACGCCCAGCTTGAGCGCCGCGTAGACCTCGGCCTCCATGTTCATATCGGCATCGACCCGGAAAGCCTTGATGGTGGCGGGTTCCGGGGCTGATGCCTCCAGGACGACCGTTTCATGCGCCTCAGCGAAGAGAGGCATTTGCAATTGCACCCGCCCGAGCGCATCGATAGCGAAGGAGCCGCCGTCGAATACCAGCTCATCCTGGGCGCCGACCAGATTGCAATAAATTACCGGCAAGCCGGTTTCCCGGATGCGCTGATTGACCACGCTGTAGCGCGTAGCCGATTTTTTCATGTGATAGGGCGAGGCGTTGAGCACCAGCAGCGCCTGCGCGCCGGCGTCTTTGGCGGCGCTGGCGGCTTTCGCATCCCACGCTTCGGGACGAGAGGCGAGCATGCCCTTCAACTGGTCGAGCGAAGGCTCGGGGCGCGTAGTGAGTGGCCCAAGATTGCCCCAGATGTCTTCGCAGATCAGGATGCCAAGCTGCATGCCTTCGACATCAATCACCACGGGCGCGTCCCCGGGCGTGAAGTAACGCTGCTCGTCAAACACGGTGTAGTTGGGCAGATTGCGCTTGCGGTAGACGGCGCTGATGCGGCCTTCCTTCAACACGGCGGCGGCGTTGTAGCGCAGCAGGCCGGTCTTCTCGGGAAAGCCCACGATGACCGTGAGACCCGGCGCGGCGGCGTGCAGGTCACCCGCCAGTGCCAGCATGCGCGCAGCGCAGGCATCGACAAAACTTTCGCGCAATAACAGGTCTTCGGGCGGGTAGCCGCACAGGGCCAACTCGGGCGTGAGCAACACTTGCGCGCCCTGTTTGGCGGCGCGCAGTGCGGCGTCGAGAATTTTCACGCTGTTGCCGGCCAAGTCACCGACAGTGCAGTTGATCTGCGCGAGCGCCACCGTGATTTTGACTGGCAGGCGCATGAGGCTATCATTCATGATGCTGTGCATTTCGCTCTGAAATGTGATCCAAAACAGATTATCTCATTCGACTGCGTCCGCCTTGCCCCTCATCAAAATTCTCGACTCGATCGTCGGCATTGCCCCGCAGGAGTGGAACGCGCTCACCGCCAACCATCCGCTGCTGCGCCACGAATTCCTGCACGCCCTGCATGAATGCGGGTGTGCCGCCGAAGTGGCCGGCTGGACGCCGCAGTACCTCACCTTGTGGGAGGCTGAACATTTTCTCGGCGCCATGCCACTCTACGTCAAGACCAATTCCTACGGCGAATACGTGTTCGACTGGGCCTGGGCCGATGCGTATAACCGCCACGGCCTGGACTATTACCCCAAGCTGTTGTCGGCGATTCCGTTCACGCCCTGCACCGGCACGCGCCTGCTGGCGCGCGACGACGATGTCCGTAAAGCCTTGGTGCAAGCGGCTCTTGGCCTCGCGGACGAAGCGAAAGTGTCGTCACTGCACGTGCTGTTTCCCACCGAGGCCGAAGCGCAACTGCTGCAAGAGGCCGGCATGATGCTGCGCCGCTCGGTGCAGTTTCACTGGCGCAATCAGGGCTACGCCGATTTCGATGCCTTTCTTGCGACCATGTCGCACGACAAGCGCAAGAAAATCAGGCAAGAGCGCCGCAAGGTGCGCGATGCAGGCATCACCTTTCGCCACGTCGAGGGGCGCGACATCACTGCGGATCTCTGGCGCTTCTGGAACAAGTGCTACAGCCACACCTACCGGGCGCATCACTCGACGCCGTATCTCAATCTGCGCTTCTTTGAGCGCATTGGCGCCACCATGCCGGAGAATTTGTTGCTCGTCGTAGGCTCCATGCAAGGGGATGACGTGTGCGCCTCGCTGTGTATCCACAACGGTGAAACTCTCTATGGCCGCTACTGGGGTGCCATCGGTTACTCGCCGGGCCTGCATTTTGAAGCCTGTTACTACCAGCCGCTGGAATTTTGCATCGCACGCGGCATTCAACTGTTTGAAGGCGGCGCGCAGGGCGAGCACAAGCTCGCGCGCGGATTTCTGCCGGTCGAAACCGTATCGGTGCATTGGCTCAAGCATCCC
>JANNCZ010000012.1:0-7266 GCA_031387185.1 Burkholderiales bacterium | reverse complement strand
CGCGCGGCATGCTGACCGAAGACGGCGACAGCCCGGCCAAACAGGATGAATTGCAGATGCGCACCTTCTGGCGGCGCTGGCGCGATTTGCTGGCCGGGGCGGAGGTCTGACATGGGAAGCGCAGAACGTGCCGCCATCAGCGCCCGCGCGGTGACACGCGCCGAGGTCGAAGATTTCCTGTTTCAAGAGGCGGATCTGCTCGACAACTGGAAGCTCGACGAATGGGCGAGCCTGTTTACCGACGACGGCGAATACCTGATCCCGCCAACCGACCTGCCCGACGGCGACCCGGCCAAACACCTGTTCCTGGTCTACGACGACCGCCATCGCCTCGGCGAACGCGCCAAGCGCCTCGGCAAAAAAAGCGCACATGCCGAGTTCCCGCATTCGCGTACGCGTCACCTCGTCACCAATGTCCGTGTGGCCCAGGAGGGAACGGAGATCAACGTCACCTGCAACTTCGTGGTGTATCGCTCCAAGCAGGGCGTCAACGACATTTACCCCGGTCACAGCATTTACCGATTGGTGGCGCAGGCCGATGGCGGTTTGCGCATCCGCAGCAAACGCGCGGTGCTCGACGTCGATACCCTGCGGCCGCAGGGCAAAGTGAGCATCATTTTGTGAAAAGTGTTTGACATGAGCACTCATCCCTATCAAGACCAGGTGGCGATTGTCACCGGCGCAGGCAAAGGCACCGGCGGCCTTGGACGCGCCATTGCGCGGCACCTCGCGGCAGGCGGTGCGCGCGTGATGGTGTCAGACGTCGATCCCAAGGTGGCCGAGTCGGCGAGCGAAATCGCGGCCGAGACCGGCGCGGCAATCTTGAGCTTTGCCGGTTCGCTCGCGGTCGAGGACAACGTCAAACGCATGGTGGCGCAGGCCATGGAGGCGTGGGGCCGCATCGACATCCTCGTCAACAACGCGGGCGGCGGCATCATCAAGCCCTTCCTCGAACACGATGCCGCATCGCTAACCGAAACCATCGACCGCAACCTGTGGACGGCACTCTGGTGCTGCCACAAGGTGCTGCCGCACATGATGGCGCAAAATTTCGGACGCATCGTCAACATCGGCGCCGACTCCCTGCGCACCGGGATACCCAACCACGCCGGCTACAACGCTGCCAAGGGCGGGGTGGTCGGCATGAGCGTGGCGCTGGCGCGCGACTTCGCCGCGTACGACATCACCATCAACACGGTGTCGCCGTGCCTGATCAATACGACGCGATTTCAGGCGCTCAAAAAGACCGATCCAGCGCTGGCGGACAAGTTCGAGCGGGTGATTCCGAAAGGGCGCGGGGTTGCGATTGAGGAAGTGGTCGACGCCGTCTGCTTTCTGGCCAAGCGCGAAACCGGATTCATCACCGGGCAGGAAATCAGCATCAACGGCGGCAGTGCCATGCCTTAGCCTGAGTCAGGGGATAAACATCATGAACATTTCAAGGTTTGTATTTGGCCGTGCCGCGCTTGGCATGCTCGCGATGACGATTGCCGGGGTGGCGTTTGCACAGGGCTACCCGAACCGTCCGATCCGCATCGTTGTCCCTTATCCCGCCGGCGGCGCGACTGATCAGATGGCGCGCATCATCCAGCAGCCGCTGTCCGAAATATTGGGGCAGCCGGTCATCATCGATAACAAGGCCGGTGCGGGCGGCGTCATCGGCACCGATGCGGTGGCCAAGGCCATGCCCGATGGCTATACCCTGACCTTTGGTAACTCCGGCCCGAACTCAATGGGGCCGGCGATCAAGCGCGGGCCGTATGACCCGGTAAGGGATTTCGCGCCAATCTCGCTGGTGGGCAGCGTGCCGCTGTTTCTCGCGGTGCACCCATCATTGCCGGTCAATAATGTCAGGGAGTTGCTTGACCTCGTCAAGGCCAATCCCGGCAAATACAACTTCGGTTCGGTCGGCATCGCCTCGGCATCGCATTTGATCGGTGAATATTTCAATTTCGTCACCGGCCTCAAGATGCTGCATGTGCCCTACAAGGGCGGCGCGCCGGCCATGCTCGGCTTCATTGGCGGCGAGGTACAGGTGATGTTCATGACCGGCCTTGATGGCTTGCCGCATGCGCGCGCCGGCAAGCTCAAGGTGTTGGCGATTGCAACCGACAAGCCCACCGAGCTTGCGCCTGGCGTGCCGGTCGTCGCCGACAGTGTTCCTGGATTCAACGGCACAGTCTGGTTTGGCCTGCTCGCGCCTGCCGGCACGCCGCCCGACGTGGTCAACAAATTGCACGACGCAATTGCCAGATCTGTCGCGCGGCCCAATGTCAAAAAATCCTTTGGCGATTTGTCCACCGATGCCGTCTCCAACACACCCGAGCAGTTCGCGCGCATCATCGCTGCCGAGTTGGCGCAGTGGACGCGTGTGGTTAAAGAGTCGGGCGCAAAATTCGAGTGATGCGATTCAAGAAACCATATCCATGATCCGCTACAAGAAACTCGGCTACGTCGCGCTCAATGTCGTCGACCTCAATCGCTCCAGCGTGTTTTATCGCGACACCCTGGGCTTGCAGCCTGTGGAGAATGAACGGAGTGGTGCAGGTGAGCCGGTGTTTTTCCGTTGCGACTGGGATCACCACAACATCATGTTGTTCCAGAGCGCGAAGCCAGGTTTGAAGCGCATTGGCTTCGAGATGGAATCAGCCGCCGAACTCGAACGTCTCTTCACTCTGCTCAAGTCAAAAAATCTCGATGTGCGCGAAGTGCCGGCCGAAGAATGCGCACGCTTTCATCAGGGCCGCAGCATCCGTCTCGCTGAACCCCATACCGGCGCCACTTTCGAGTTTTACGAGCACATGCGCGAGTTTGGCGGCCAGCCTTATGTGCCGACGGTGGCCAAGATCCAGCGTCTCGGTCACGTGGTGTTGCGCACGCCGGAGTACGACAGTGCGATCAATTTCTTTACCGAGGTACTCAATTTCCAGATCTCCGACGCGATAGAAGATGCCGTCACCTTCACGCGCTGCTTCCCCAATCCGTTTCATCACTCCCTCGGCATCGGCAACGGCAAGGCGCGCGGCCTGCATCATGTCAACTTCATGGTTACCGAAGTCGATGACATCGGCCGCGCAATCTGGCGCTTCAATAAAGAGCAGGTACCGATCGTCAATGGGCCAGGCCGGCATCCGCCCTCGGGCAGCATGTTCCTCTACTTCCTCGACCCCGACGGCCTGACGCTCGAATACAGCTTTGGCATGGAGGAGTTTCCCGAAACCGGTGCGCGCAAGCATCGCGTGCTTGAACCGATCCGCGCCTCGTTCGACTATTGGGGCGCTCCGGTGGATCCGCGCAAGGCGGCGGTGGGGGAGATTGAAGCACCCGCAAAACCGTGACAGGCACGCGGATCGCTGTTACCAGATCTGATGCACCGCATGTTTTCGCTGCGCTGCGCTTTTCTGAGATTGTCAGCCACCTACCTTTTGGGTGCTGCCCTGAATTTTTGACCAAGCCACGCTTGCACCTTGAGTTGATCGGCGATGGTGGCACGCCGCACTTGCACCAGCAATTTTTGCAAGGAAGGGCGGTCGATCGTGATATTCGACGCGCCTTCATTGCAGACGGAGCAAACCGCCCGCAGGTTGGATGGCTCGTCGGCGCCGCCGAGGGATTTGTCGAGGATGTGGCCAATGTGCAAGCGGGTTTTTCGGCCCGAGCCATCCGGATGCGGCTCCCCCGCCACCGCGCCACACATCTGGCAGGTGAAGCCATTCCGGTCGAGCATCAGCGCCCGCGTTTCCTTTGAAATGCCCCGCGCGAAAGCGGGGACGACAGTGGCGTCGCGCAGAACATACTGGCCCGGCTTCAGTGCAGCATCGTCGTTGTGTGTGAGGATCTGAAAGCCTTCTTCATTGCGCAGTTCGCGCACACGGCGCGCCCACTCGCTGATGCCACCGGAAGCCTCGCCCAATTCATCCGAGTCCATCACCCGGCCGAGGTTAGCCAGGAAGTGTGCGCGAAGGCGGTCACGTGCGCCGGATTTGCTTATTTTCCGGCGCTTCATTTATGCGGCAAGGCGGATGGACGCGCCTATCGCCTGTTTGATTTGCGCGGCAACCGCGTGCGCTACCGGAGGAGGGAATGCATTGCCGACTTGCCGGTATTGCGAGGTCTTTGGCCCGGAAAACATCCAGTCGTCCGGAAAGCCCTGTATCCGCGCCACCATGCGCACGGTGAGTCTTGGCATGCCCACGAAATCGCGGGCGGGTGCTTCATTGGCAAGACTTTTGCCCTCGACGCCAAGCGTTGCCCACGCGGCGCGGGCACGCGTGGGGCCCAGATCGGGGCCACCGTGTTTCTTTGAGCCACCAACGATGGTGGGCGCAATTTCGTTGGCGCGATCCCGCCACGCCTTGGCGCCGCGCCAGCCGTTTGTACTCATGAGATCAAACAGCGTCTCGCCTACTGTTGGGGCCAGCGTTCCGATCGGGGCAGGCCAGTAGAAATGGTCTGCATAGCGCTTTTGCAAGGCTACGAAAATAACGCGCGGGCGCAGTTGCGGCACGCCATAGTCGGACGCATTCAACAAGCTCCAACTGGTGATGTAGCCCAGCTTGCCGAGCTGGCCCGCGATGTGTTGCCGGTAGTCAGAAAACACCGCGCCCAATATGCCGCGCACGTTCTCGATCATCATCGCCTTGGGGCGAGTCACGTCGATGATGCGCACCGCTTCGGGGAACAGGTTGCGCTCGTCCTTGTCACCCAATTGTTTGCCGGCGATGGAGAAAGGCGGGCAGGGCAAGCCGCCGGCGACGATGTCGATACCCTTGAATGGTTTCGGATCAAAGGCGCGCAGGTCCTGCTCAATCACGTTCCAGTGCGGCCGGTTGGCGCGCAAGGTTGCGCAGGCGGCGGCGTCAATTTCGACCAGGCCGTGATGTTCCAGACCCGCTTGTTCAAGGCCGAGCGCCTGGCCGCCGGCGCCGGCGCACATTTCAAGGGTGGTGAGCATGGTTTCTCCTGTACTGTACACAAAACCAGTTACAGTGTCTCACAAAGCTTGACCGGATGTACATGGGGCGGCTGCCATTTCAACTGAGGTGTTCCGGATGCGAATGCTGTCTGCGTGGCTGAAGGAAATTTGCCATCACGGCTGGAGAGTGACTATCGGCAGGATACATGAAAACATACAAAATGCTGTACCTTTTATACCAAAAAATCTACCTATTGTAGTGTTGGTGTGCGGATGTTTTTGGCGAAAAAGCCGCTGGTTTGCGTTACCGCCAATAGTGTGCCAGTGCGGACAACACGAAATCCAAATAAAAAGGCCACCGCAAGGTGGCCTTTTTCCAGAGCAGTGCAGCACTCACACGCGCCGCTTGTATTCCCCGGTGCGCGTATCGATCTCGATCTTGTCGCCGGTCGCCACAAACAGCGGCACGCCAAGCTCAAACCCGGTGGCAAGCTTGGCGGGCTTCAACACCTTGCCGGACGTATCGCCACGAATCGCCGGCTCGGTATAAATCACTTCACGCTCAACCGAGGTCGGCAACTCCAGCGAAATGGCGCGCTCGTTATAGAGCGTCAATTCGCATTTCATGCCATCTTCGAGGTAGTTGATGGCATCTCCCAGGCTGTCTTTCTCGACTTCATGCTGGTTGTAGTCAGTGTCCATGAAGACATACAACGGGTCGGAGAAGTAGGAATAGGTGGCTTCTTTTTTCTCCAGCTGCACGACTTCGAATTTGTCGTCGGCCTTGTAGACCGATTCCATACCCGAGCCGGTGAGCAGGTTCTTGAGTTTCATCTTGACCACCGATGAATTGCGGCCCGATTTGCTGTATTCGGCCTTGACCACGACCATGGCATCGGTGCCGACCATGACGACATTGCCGGCGCGGACTTCTTGTGCGATTTTCATGACTGTTCCAGTGTTTCTGCGGTTTCGATTCGGTTTCGTTTCGGTGGATGCCGGCAGAGTCGAGGGGTGGCGTCAGTTGAACACGGCACCCCGCAGGCAGGCGATCAATGCGCATGCGCCCCGGCAAACCAAAAATTATACCCCGCCGCGCCGGGTTTTTTGAACGAATTCAACCAGTTGGGCCGCGAGATCAGGCTGTTCGGCAAGCCGCCAGGCCCAATCCTCTGCGTGCAGGCGCAGCGCCGACTGATTGGCCGCGAACGAGCGCCAGATTTCTTCAAACGATGCGGCCCCCGCATCAAGGCCATTCCACGCGCGATGAAAGCGCTCGACCGCCTCACGACGCGGCGCGTGCAGACCGTGCGTGTAGCGCCGCGCGAACTCGGCCAGTTTGACCTCATGCGCGCTCTCGGCCTGCGGATAGATGTGCCACACCAGCGGCCGCCCGGCCCATTGCGCGCGCACAAACGAATCTTCACCACGCACAAAATTGAGATCGCAGCCCCACAGTACGTGGTCGTAATCAGACTGCTCGACAAAGGGGATGATCGACACGCCAAGGTTGCCCAACTCGGCCTGGGTGCCGGGTGCGGACGCGGTGCCAAACCAGTCCGCCACCTGTATCGCGGCCGGCCCTTGCGCCACCACCAAGCGCACCGGATGCGGATGCGCCGAGAGGCCCTTGAGCAAATCCGGCACTGGCGCGTTGGCATAGCAAAACAGCGACACGCGCCATTCGTTGCGTGCGCGCTTGGGCACCTTCAGGCGCGACCAGAAATTACGTTTGGCCACAGTGCTGGCCTGAAAGGCATCGCGCGTATCGTAGAGCGCACGTTCGCGAATCAGCCCGCCGGTCTCGCTGGTGAAGCCGGGGAAAAAGAAATATTTGGTCAGGGGCAATTGCGGATGGCGCGAGGGCAGGCCGTGGCAGCCCGTGACCCAATTTTCGGCCGACAAATACTCGAGATTGATCCATACCGGCGCGCGTTCGGCGGCGGCCATCGAGGCGAGATAGGCGTCGGGCAGCGTGCAGCCAAAGGCTTCGATCACCACGTCGGCGGGGCGCGCTTGCGCGGCGTCATCGTTCCAGCGCCGCACCTCGACACCGTCGATGGTTTGGGCATTTAGGGTGGCGTCGGCGGTGGCGCACAGGCGCTCCAGGCTCTCCAGTTCGTCCACCCACAGACGCACCTGGGCCGTGTGTTCGGCCGCAAGTTGCCGCGCGAGACGCCACGACACGCCGATATCGCCGTAGTTGTCGATCACCTTGCAAAAAATGTCCCAGCGCATAGGCCTGACTTTGGTTTCTGAATTTGGCAACTCAGTTTGGCAACCGAGTTTGGGAACTGAGTTTGGCAACTGAGTTTGGCCTCAATTTGCGCTAGCTTATCGTGATTTAATCG
>JANNCZ010000001.1:0-2771 GCA_031387185.1 Burkholderiales bacterium | reverse complement strand
TCCTCCTGAAACTGCATCATCTGGTAGGTGAAGCCCATGCCTTCTTCGCCGATGCGGTAGCGCTGCGGCACGCGCACATCGTCAAAGTGAATCAAGCCGGTGTCGGACGACATCATGCCGATCTTGCGGATCTTTTTGGCGATGGTCACGCCACGGGTTTTCATCGGCAGGATGATCAGCGTCTTGTTTTTGTGCGCTGCGCCTTCGGACGTGTTGGCGAGCAGGCACATCCAGTCTGCCTGCAGCGAATTGGTGATCCACATTTTGCCGCCGTTGATGATGTAGTCGTCGCCGTCTTTTTTCGCCGACGTTTTGATCGAGGCCACATCCGATCCGGCACCCGGCTCGGAAACGCCGATGCAGGCGACGTAATCGCCGGCGATGGCAGGCTTGAGAAATTCTTCTTTCAACTCGTGGGAGCCGAAACGCGCCAGGGCCGGCGTCGCCATGTCGGTCTGTACGCCAATCGCCATCGGCACGCCGCCGCAATCGACGTGGCCAAGCGCTTCGGCCATCACCATCGAGAACGAGTAATCAAGGCCTGCGCCGCCGTATTCGGCCGGTTTGGTGAGGCCAAGCATGCCGAGGCCGCCAAGCTTTTTGAACACCTCGTGCGCAGGGAAGATTTCCTCATCTTCCCATTTGTCGACATGCGGATTGATTTCGTTGTCGATGAAGCGCTTGAGGGTTCGCGCAACTTCTTCGTGTTCTTGCGTCATGTGCATGAGATGTCTCCGAACATTTATGCTTGGCTTCCGTCATCGGATTCAAACATGTCGGGCGTCGTTTGAAATCCTTCGGCAAAGGCCTCTTGCACCGCCAATATTTCATCATCGGTCATTTCCGGAAACTTTGCGGCTCGCTTGGATTGTGACAAGCGACCGTGCTGATCATGTAATAACCGGATCAGCAAATCGAGGCGCTTGTCCGGCAAGTCGATGACCTCTCGAATCAGACTTCGAGCCTGATCATATTTTTGAAGGAAATCAATTTCTTCCAGCAGGTCGTCCTCGATCGATGAGCGCAGCGCCCGGCCCAGAAACTCTGCCTGTGCCGTCAGATCCGGATAGCGATACGAGCTTTCCACTTCAAGCGGATTTTCCACTTGCATTTTGTCGCGAGCCTCGTCCAGATCGAATTTGACCAGGCGCAGTAGCGGTTTGGAAAATTGTTCAAGCGCCGCATCGTATTGCCCACGATGATGGTTCATGTAGGCCGACACCGGAATGATGAAATCGCGCGGCAGCACTTCACGCCGCGCCAGCACATCGTGAATCAGAAACCGGTGGATTCGTCCGTTGCCATCCTCAAACGGATGCATGAATACGAAACCGAAAGAGATCATTGCCGCCTCGGCAAGCGGTTCGATGTCTTTGAGATGGCCCGGCAGCACCATCAGACCGCGCATGAGGCTGGGCAAAAATTGCGGGGGCGGGCAAACATAGTCCACTTTGGGACGGTACCGCGGCAGGCGGCTACCTACATAGTTTTGACCGGTACGAAAACCAGTCTGTACCAGACGTGAATCGAGGATCGCGAGTTGCAATCCGGTCAAGCCCGCCTCGCTCAGAATTGCGGCGTCCTGACCGGCAGCGCCAAGCGCTTTCAGAAACAAATTGGCGCGCCCCGGAGAAAGCGGCTCGCGCTCGATTTCAAACGATGACTGCGTCTCTTTTTCGTACAGGTAACCGATGGCGCGTGAAAACAAACGGGGATCAATCGTTTTACGGTAGGACGCGATACGCGCTGAAAAATCGACGTTCAGATAACTCTCAAGCTCGACGGTGCGCCGGATCAACGGACAGAAATCCGGGGTGCCTGGCAGATTGTTGAATACGCGCCAGCGCGGTTCACGCTGCCCGGCTGGCACCAACATTTTTTTCTGGTCAAGTACGGGCGCGTAGTTGCCGCCGATGCTGCCCGTTATCGCCAACTTCAGGCCGGTGAACCACTCATATAGAAAGCCCGCCACGCGCGCATAGCGCCCAGTGGGGGTGTTGGAGATATGAAGTACAAGTTCAGCCGGATCGAAGCGTTTAAAAATATCGGCAAGCAGATCCAGTGCGATTGGCTCATACCGGAGCGCGAACATCAAATGATCGAGCGGACTCTCCCCAGGCCAGTAATTTGCTGTAAATCGCGCGGGATCCTTATCGTAAGCGCCGGGTACCGGCGCATGGCCGCGCCCCACAACCGAAAATGCCCGCAGGCGATGTTCCGGGAGGGCGAAATGCTTGGCGAGCCAAGCATACCCAACGACTTCAAAAGCCATTTTTTTGAGAGAAAAATCGTTATCTGTGGATAAATATTAACTTATCCACAGAATTTTCGCGATAATTTTATAAATTATTCATTCTACGCAAGCCCCACGTTGCGCAGCACCTTCGGAAACGACGCCAGATGAAAGCCATCGAACGCCGGCGACTTGGTGCCATTGCCGGTATGCGGCCAGATGCGTTTAGCGTGCGGCACGGCGCCGTCGATACGCAGCGCGACGCCGGAAATAAACGCCGCCGCAGGCGAGAGCAAATACACAATCGCCGCCGAGACTTCACTCTCGGTGCCATAGCGTCCGGCGGGAATCTGCTTGTAGCGCTCGCGGATCGATTTCTTGAATGGCTCGTCGTAGGTGTCCAACCCGCTCGATGCGATGAGCCCCGGCGCGACTGCGTTGATGCGCACCGGCGCCCATTCAATCGCCGCTGTCTCGGTGAAGTTGAGGATGCCGCCGCGCGACGCGCCCGAGTGACCCATGCCCGGCATGCCCATCC
>JANNCZ010000950.1:0-2323 GCA_031387185.1 Burkholderiales bacterium | reverse complement strand
CGCAGCACGACTTCAAACCGTTTCGCTCGCTGTTCGGCAATTCGCCCGAGCACCGCAAAAAGCTGCGCGCGATCGAGGACGAATTTCCCAACCCCTGGCATCCGGTGGTGCGGGTGCACCCGGTATCGGGCCGCCGCGTGATCTACGTGAACCCGCAGTTCACCACGCGCATCCGCGGCATGAAAGATGACGAAAGCAGCGCGCTGCTGCAGTTCCTCTATGAGCAGGCGCACATCCCGGAATACCAGTTGCGCGTCAAGTGGAAGCAGGACATGGTCGTGCTGTGGGACAACCGCTCGCTGCAGCACTACGCGCCGCACGACTACTACCCGCAGCGCCGCACCATGGAGCGCGTCACCGTCGAGGGTGATGTGCCGGTGGGGGTGAGCGGCGAGTACACGCCCGAGACGGTGGCAGGCAATGGTGTGGTGAATCCTTCTGGCCCGCCATTGAGGCCGCCGGTGCGGCAGTTTGAGCGGGCGGCTTGAGGCTGAAGCCCGGAATCGCATCGGATTGCGGCAGTCAAGAGCATCCCGCATAATGCAAGGGACTTAAGATCCCTCGCGAGCGCCATGCAAAAAATCACCAAAAAAGCCGCCGCCAAAGCAGCGCCCCCCGGCAAGTCTGTGAAGCCTTCCAAATCTGCGCCAATGCGCCAATCAGCCGCCGCGACCAAGCGCACTTCGACTCGCACCACGAGTTTGCCGCCATCGACAGAAAACCATAACTGCGACGACCAAGCGGTTCAGCGTCCCGACGCAGGGGTGCAACTTGTGAAGGAGTTGATCTGATGGCCATTCTGGAAGGTATGCAGATTCAGAATTTTCGGGCACTCAAAAATGTGACGTTCGGCAAGACCTTTGACAATTCCTTAGAGGCCTTGCCGCGTTTGATGGCGGTGATCGGTGCCAACGGTACTGGCAAGTCAAGCCTGATGGACGCGTTGGGGTTCATTGGCGACTGTTTGACCGAGGGCGTGCAGGCTGCTTGCGATAAACCGAACCGGGGTGGATTCGACCGGTTGCGTACGCAGGGAACCGATGAGCCGATTCGATTTGAGGTGCGTTATCGCGAGCAAGCAGATGCCAGACCGATCAGCTATTCGTTGCACATCGACAATGACGCGCGTGGCCGGACGGTCGTGGTGTACGAACGACTACGCCAGAGGCGCAAGGGGCAGAGCGCTGGTCAGCCGTTTTCGTTTCTGGAAATTGGCAATGGGCAGGGCACGGTATGGGCGGGAGAAGCAACGGCAAACGCTGAAGGAAATCGCCGAGATGATATAAAAATGAGTGACCGGCAAGTGCTCGGCATTTCAACCCTTGGCACGTTGGCGGATCACCCGCGTATCGCGGCGTTTCGGCGCTTTTTGTCAGGCTGGTATTTGTCGTATTTCGTGCCGCACTCGGCACGCGGTCAGCCAATTGCCGGGGCGGAACCGCATCTGGATCGGACGGGCGAGAATCTGGCGAAGTACCTCCAATTCATCGCCAGAGAGCATCCCGCAAGTTTTGACGCAATGCTGGAGCGGATTGCAACCAAGATTCCTGGTGTCCTGCGCATTGAGCCAGTCATCGCGCCTGACAAGCGATTGCTTCTCAAATTTCATGCTGAAGGTTACGCGGAGCCGTTCTTCCAGCAAGACATGTCGGACGGCACTCTAAAGATGCTGGCCTACATGTTATTGATGGAGGACCCTGACCCGCCGCCGTTGGTGGGCATTGAGGAACCGGAAAACGGACTTCATCATCAATTGCTCGCGCAGCTTGCAATCGAGTTCAAAGCGTTTGCGCGCAAGAAAGGTGGACCGCAGGTGCTTATCACCACCAATGCGCCCAATTTTGTAGATGCTCTCGCACCGGGGGAGGTGTGGATACTGGAAAAAGGGGTGGACGGATTTAGCCAGATGACGCGTGCTGCTGATTTGAAGGGTGTGGAAGAACAGTTCGCCGAGGGGATAACGATGGGGAGCCTCTGGTATTCCAATCACTTTGGAATTGGCAATCCGTGACGTACTTTGAAGTGCTGGTTGAGGGCGGCTCTGATGTGCCGGCACTCCGGGAGGTGCTGGTTCGAAAATTCGGATTGACCGAGGACCAGGACTTTCGCATACACCCGCACAAAGGGCGCGGCAATTTGCCGGGCAATCTGCTGGCGCAGCCTGACCCAAAACAGCAGACATTGCTTCATCAACTGCCGGCCAAGCTCCGGGGATTTTCGTACTTGGGCGATGACGCCTGCGTCATCGTTGTTGTCGATGTGGACGATAACCCATGCAATCAATTGCTCGCCGATTTGAAATCCATGCTGCGCTGCCTGCCAC
>JANNCZ010000928.1:0-3291 GCA_031387185.1 Burkholderiales bacterium | reverse complement strand
TGCCCTTGGGCGCGTACTGCACCGCCACCACTTTGGTGAGCTGCATCACCGCCGCCTTGGTCGCGGCATAGGCGACCTGTGCGGCGCCAGTCCAGCGCAGGCCCGAGGTCGAGGCCACGTTGATGATGACGCCACTGCCCTGCGCTTCCATTAGCGGCAACACATGCTTGCAGCCGAGGAACACGCTCTTGAGATTGAAGTCGATCAGCGCGTCCCATACATCCTCGGCCATCTCGACCGGGCCGCCGGCCGCTGAGCCACCAATGTTGTTGACGAGGATATCGACGCGGCCAAACTGCTTGACGGCTGCGTCGATCATCGCTTTGACCTGCGCGCTGTCGGTGGCGTCGCATTGATGGGCGACCATCACGTCGGCCGCGGCAAGGCCTGCGTGGCTGTTGCTGCGGCCGCCTTCCGGTGAGCGCGCCTTGGCGATGATCTGCGCCGCGCGCTCCAATGTTTCCGCGAGCCGCGCGGGGTCACGATCCGCCGCGAGCACGCGTGCGCCCTCTTCCACAAAGCGCACCGCCATCGCGCGCCCGTTGCCCCAGCCTGGCCCGACGCAGCCGGCACCAGTCACGATGGCGATCTTCCCTTCAAGCCTTCCCATAGCGTTTCATCCTCTTGTCACTGTGGTAACGCAGGTCAAATTGTCAGGTGCGACGCCGGCCCTGCGCGGCTCTTGCTGGTCTCGCGGAATGCGCTGACCCATTGCGAAAACTCCAGTCCGGTCGCCGCACGCAGTGCCACCGCGCGCGCGCGCAGCTCGCTCCACGCCACTTCGACGTCAGGCCCGGTGAGCGCAAACGCAATCAGGTTGCCGCGCTCGGTAGCCGGCAGCAACAACATGCGGCCTTCGAAAGCACGCCAGATGTTGTTGATGTTGATTTTCGAGGACGCATGTTTGCCGAACAGGTTGACCGCCATTACCGAGAGGCGGTCGCTCATCATGGCGTTGCGGCAATCGGCGTAGAACTCGGGACTCGACAGCACCGGCCCCTTGGCTGCGGCATCGTACACATCCACAATCAGGTAATCGGTTGAGGCCGGATGCGCCGCCACCCACGCCGCACCATCGTCGACCACGGCGCGATGCCGCGTGCTCTCCGGCGGCAGCGAAAAATACTGGCGTGCGCAGGGGATCACTGCCGGGTTGCGATCGATGGTCGTGACGCGCGCTTTCGGAAACTGCTTCCACGCAAACTTGGTGGCCGAGGCGGCACCCAGTCCCAGCAGCAGAAAATTCTTGGGCTGTTGATTAAACAAGAGACCGGCAAACAATTGGCGCGTGTAGTCGAGTTCAAGATGGAACGGATCCTTCATGCGCATCGCGCCCTGGATCCACACCGAGCCGAAATGCAGATAGCGGTTGCCGTCTTCCTCCGACAGGCTCACCTCGTCCTGCGGGTGGCGTTTAAGCAGGGCCATCAGCGCGCGTTTCATGCGCGATCCTTCGTGGCGCGCTTCACGAACGTTGCAGCGCTGCGCGCCACTGCGCCAGCTTGTAGTCGAACGATTGCGACGCGTTGGCCGGGCTGGTCGAGGGCAGCACGATGGTCTCGAACCCGAGCGCCTGCAGATGGCGCAGTGCCTTGCCTGCGGTGGCGCCGTTGCAGCACGCGCGCTTCAGACCAGGCGCCTCGCGGCGCGCACGCGCGAAATCGTTGAACGCGGGATGGCGGATCGCGCTGTCGAGGCTGCCCGCGCGCTCACAGCTGCCGTACACATCCCAAATGCCGATGCCCGCCGCGTTCACCGCCGCGATGCGCGCGCGATACGGCACTGACGTGAAGTCCAACCCGAGGCAGGCCGCGACAATCGGCCAAAACCGGTTTTGCGGATGCGCGTAATACTGCCGCTGTGCGAGTGACGCCGCACTCGGAAAACTGCCGAGAATCAGCAGCGTGCAGCCATCAGTGATGACCGGCGGCAGGCCGAAGAGCCGCTCTGGGAGCGCTTCTTGGCGCAATGCCTTGGAAACCCTTGGTGGGAGCGCCTTCTGGCCGGACTGACTTGACTTTTGGGGTGAAGAAGCGCGGAGCAACATGGCGCGCGAGGATAGCACGCAGTCACCCGGTGGCGCGTCTGCGCCATCGCGCCATCGCGCCACCGCGCCACTACTCGTCGGCAAAGTAGCGATAGAAAAAATCGCCGTCTTTGAAATCGTGGTCGTCGGCGACGTGATGAAAGATACCCGCAGCGACCATGCGTTCACCGAGCTTGACCGCCAGCGGCCGCGACAAGCGATAGTTAAGCGCGAGCCAGTCCACCGCTTCGGTGCCGATAAAGCACTTGGGATAACTTTTAAGCACGTAGCGCCGCGCCGCCACCTCCACGCCGCCGGCGCCGCGCATGCGCGTCGCGACCTGCTGCACGTCGAGCGTATCGATATCGAGCGCACGCGTCTTGCTCGCCACCGCAGGCAGCGCCTCTTCGTCGGCAAAGAAACGGAAGTAAAAATTGCCGTCGGTGAAATCGTGATCGTCGGCAACATGATGAAACAGCCCGGCCTCAAACATGCGCTCGCCAAGCTTGACTGCTTGCGGGCGCGTCAAGTGATGGTGACGCGCCAGCCAATCGACTGCCTCTGAGCCAACGAAGCACTTGGGATATTTTTTGAGCAGGTAGCTGCGGTCACGCACGTCGAGCGGCGTCTCGCCCTTGCGCATTTGCTGCGCGACTTCCTGCACATCGAGATCGGCGGCGAGGCGCGGCCCGGTGCCACGCTCCGCCACCCCGGCGCTGACCGCAGCCGGTGCGGCGCTCTGACGTGTTGCAGGAGCCTTCGCGCCGGCGGCGGCCTCCATCGACGCGGGCAGCACAATTGATGCGGGCTCATCGATGAAGAAACGAAAGCGGCCGGCACCGGCCGCGAAACGGCTCGCGTTCGACAAGGAGCGCAGAGCGCCGCCCGCCACCAATTCATTGAACCACCCGGTGAGCTGCTCACTGGAGACGCTGAATTTTTCTGCAAGCAAGAACGTTGCGTCCGCGTCAAACGCGCCAAACATGCGCCCCTCCTTTTGTTCAATCGCGCCGGCGATCGACAGCGCACGGCGGCATTGCGCGGCAACCTGCTGCGCCACCGGCAGCGCCGGAGTCTCGCGGCTGCTCGCGCGCGGCGGCTGCGCGCAGGCGGAGAACCACAGCATCTCGATCACCGCTTCGGCTGCGTCGCCTTCAGGCAGCGCAGGCACCAGATCGACCGCGCCGTAGCGCTGCGCCACCGCGCGCGCAGCATCGGTGACTTCCTGTCCGTCGGGCTGCACCAGCACAACTGCTGTTTGCGGA
>JANNCZ010000917.1:0-2027 GCA_031387185.1 Burkholderiales bacterium | reverse complement strand
CGAGCCGCGAACATCAGGCGCTGATTGACGAAGCGATGGCCAAGGCCGTGCCGCTGATGCCGCACGTCGTCGCGGGCGACATGGAAGTGGCGATGATGAAGCTGCATTCCAAGCCGCGCACTGAGTCGAAGCAGCGGCCCGGCGCCGCGCCAGACCCGTCGAAACCTGCCTGACCGCATGGTGAAGACCCTGCTGCGCGCCGGGGTGCGCCACGGTGCACCGATCAGCGGCGGCGCGCACCAAAACGCCATGTGCATCGCACCGTGACCAACACCGCTTTCACCAAAGCCGGCAGCACCAGCGCGATATCAGTCAGGCTCGGCGCACGCGCACGCGCGCAGATCGAGCGTGGCGGCTTGCGGCCAGCCGACATCAGCTGCATTCCCGCCGCAGCGGGCGGCCCCAAAGGCCTCGCGTTGATTCCGCTCGACCGCTGGTTGTTTGGTGAATGGTTCGCCCAGGCGCGGCACGCCCCCACGCTGATCGGCGCCTCCATCGGCGCTTGGCGCATGGCGGCAGCAGCGCAGAGCAATCCGGTCGCCGCGCTCGATGAGTTGACGCGCACCTACATCGAAGATCAGATCTACATCGCGCATCCTTCGCCGCCGGAAGTGGTCAAGCTGATTCGCCTGCTGGCCCGCAGTCCCTTTGCCGGCGGTCCCTGGTCACCGCGTGCCGAGGTGCCACTGCGCGTCGTCACCGCACGTGCGGCGGGCGCGCTGCATCACAACGCTTCACGCCTTGCATTTGCCAAAACATCGATTGCCAATTTCGCCGCCCGCCCGCGCTTGGCCAAGCATTTGCGCAGAGTGGTGTTTGCCTCGGGGCCGGTCAGCGCGGTCGATGCCATGCTTGCTGGTGCCGGTGGGGAGGGGGGCAGCGCTGCGGGCTTTGACGCCTTCGGTGCCGAGCAGGCCGCGTTGACGGCGGCCAACGCCGAGGACGCTCTGCTGGGCTCCGGCTCGATCCCGCTGATCTGTGACCCGGTCAAGGTCGCGGACACGGCCACGCACATGCCGCCCGGCTGGTATTGGGATGGCGGCCTGATCGACTATCACCTCTACTACCCGTACCACCAGCTCGATGGCCTCGTGCTGTATCCGCATTTCATCGACAGCATCATTCCCGGTTGGCTCGACAAATTCGTGCCGTGGCGCAGGCAAGGTACGGCTTTGCGTAACGGCAGCGGCAATGCGTGGCTATCGAACATGATCCTGATATCGCCCTCGCGCGAATTTTTGCGCACTCTGCCCAACGGCAAGTTGCCGGATCGCAATGATTTTTATCGTTATGGTCTCGATCACCCGCGCCGCATCGCTGACTGGAAGCGCGCCGTGGCCGAGTGTGGCCGCTTCGCCGAACAGGCGGCGGCGTGGTTGCAGGCACCCGATCTGTCGATAGTCCGCGACTTATAATCGGCCTGAGACGCGCTCCCACCAACGAAACTGGCTGATATGCCGCCAAGAATGGCTTGTACCAACGGTTTTCACGATGAACCTAAAGAATTTTCTGCACCATCAATAAATTTGATTTCCTTCTGAAAGCACCATCATGAGCACCAAATGCGGCATCGTCGGCCTCCCCAATGTCGGCAAATCCACCCTCTTCAATGCGCTGACCAAAGCCGGGATCGCGGCCGAGAACTATCCGTTCTGCACGATTGAACCCAACGTTGGTATCGTCGAAGTGCCCGATGCGCGTCTTGCTGCGCTCGCAAAAATCGTCAACCCCGAGCGCGTGCTGCCGGCCGCTGTTGAGTTTGTCGACATCGCCGGTCTCGTCGCCGGCGCATCGAAAGGCGAAGGCCTCGGCAACCAGTTCCTCGCGACCATCCGCGAAACCGACGCCATCGCCCATGTGGTGCGCTGCTTTGAGGACGGCAACGTGGTGCATGTCAACGGCAAGGTCGATCCGATCGCCGACATCGAGACCATCAATACCGAACTCGCGCTCGCTGACCTCGCCTCGGTCGAGAAGCAATACATCCGCTATTCCAAACTGGCGCGCTCGGGCGGCGACAAGGAGGC
>JANNCZ010000735.1:0-10470 GCA_031387185.1 Burkholderiales bacterium | reverse complement strand
CAGGAGAGACTTTTTGTACACGCACTATTACGAAGATTTCAAGGTAGGGGAAACCATTGAAATCGGCCGGCACACCGTCACGCAAGACGAGATTCTCGACTTCGCGAAAAAGTACGATCCGCAACCCTTTCACATCGACGCGGAAGCCGCCAAGCAATCCATCTATGGCGGCCTGATCGCCAGCGGCTGGCACACCTGCGCCATCGCCATGCGCGTGATGGTCGATGCCTACGTGTCGAAAGCGGCGAGCATGGGTTCGCCCGGCATGGAGGAAATCCGCTGGTTCAAGCCGGTGCGGCCTGACGACACGCTAGTGTTCAAACGTACCGTCGAAGAGGCGCGCCACACCAGCAAGCCGGATCGTGGTCTGGTGTTGTCACGCTGGGATGTTTATAACCAGCGTGACGAACACGTGATGATGATGCGCGGCTACGGTTTATTCGGGCGTCGTCCCGCAGTCAAATAAATCCGGAAACCCGGTGGCATAGGTGCCCGTCAACCCCTGAACCATCAGATCTCAGTTGCGCTCAGGGATTCGCACCGCCCGCAGAAAGTTGGGCGATGAACGCCTGCTCTGCCGGGTTGGTCTCCGCGCTGCTCACCAACTTCATCTCACGCCGGTAGGCGGAAGAGCGCTCGGCGTAGCCGCTGGCAATGCGCTGCAGGCCAGCGACATCGGCGTCAGTCAGTTGCCGCACCACTTTGCCAGGCGAGCCCATGACCAGCGAGTTGTCGGGAATCACGCGGCCTTCCGGCAGCAGCGCGTTGGCGCCGATGATGCAGTTCTTGCCGATCACGCAGCCGTTGAGGATCACTGCATTGATGCCGACCAGCGTGTTCTCGCCAATTGTCGAGCCGTGCAACATGGCGAGGTGGCCGACCGACACGTCTTTGGCGAGTTTCAAGGGAAAGCCGGGATCGGCATGTAGCACCGCGCCATCCTGCACGTTGACGTTGTCGCCAAGTTCAATCACTTCGTTGTCGGAGCGCACCACGGCGCTGAACCAGATTGACACGTTGTCACCGACGGTGACGCTGCCGATCACGCTGGCAGTGGGGGCGATGAAGTGGTTTGCGCTTTTGAATACCGGCGTGCGCGTGCCGAGAGAGTAAACGGGCATGATGGCGTCAAGGGACGAGAAGGGCGGATGTTAGCAGCGCGCCAACAATGCTCAGGCTGTGGGATCAGGCCAATGGGCGTTAGGCCAATGGGGCTTAGGCCAACGGGGCTTAGGCCAACGGGGCTTAGGTGCCCCGTCCGGCGGCTCAGGATGGGGGAGCCGCACGCCGCACAAAAATAGCGCTTCACGCCCAGGCCGCCATCAAAACACTTCAGCGCTGATTCGCCCGCAGTGATGGCGAAGTCGCTTGACTGCGCGATCACGTTGGCCCCGAACGACGAGCCGCCGGCCTTGCGGCAGCGCTGACAGTGACAGAAATAGGCGGGGCCAAAGTCACCGCGAATCTCATATCGAACGGTGCCGCAGAGGCAGCTTCCTTGGTGCATGAGGGTTCCTCGTGAGTGCGATATGCCAATGCGAAATGCCCGCCTTGCGGCGGGCATTTCGATTGAAGCGCTTACAGTTTACTTGGTAGCCGGCGCTGCTGGTGCCGCTGGTGCTGCTGGCACGGCACCTTCACCGCGCTTGCCTTTACCACCGTCTTTGCGCTGGCCTTTGCGGGCTTCGCGCGCAGCTTTCATCTCTTCGCGCGTCACCTTGCCGTCCTTGTTGGTGTCCACTTTGTCAAAATTTTTCGACAGGCCCTTCATGCCGGCAGCGTCGGCTTCAGCTTTGCTGATGGCGCCGTCATTGTTGGTATCCGCCTTTTTGAAACGCTCGCCGCGTTCACCCTTGCGCCCGCCTTTGCCTTTGCCGTCCGGGCTGCCTTGGGGTTGGGAGGCAGCAGGTGCACTGCCGGCTGCGGGAGCGGTCTGGGCGAGCGTGAGCGTGGACGCAAACGCTGCGGCGATGGCGGCGGCGAGGGCGAATGATTTGATGCGGGTCATGTGAATTCTCCTGTCGTTTGGTGCCCCGTGGACTGCGTCGAGTTGAGTGGGGCGGTGCGAGCATAACGTGCCGGTACCGCCTGCGTGTACCCCGCTTACAGGGTGTTACATTTGTCAGGTGTGGACGGCGTTTCGCCGCCGTCGCGCATCCGTCCCCTCAGGAGAGCCGCCATGAATGCACCCGCCGTATTCGAACATTGCGCCGTCGAAGCTGTTGCCCCAGCCATGTCCACAGCCACGCCCGCCATGCCGGGCATCACACAACTGGAGATCGACCAGCGCGTCTACGATCTTTACGACGAGTACTGCCACGGGCGCATCGACCGCCGCGAATTTTTGTCGCGCGCCGCGTCCATCGCCGTGATCGGCGGGTCAGGCCTTGCGATGGCGCAGGCGCTGCTGCCGCGTTACGCACAGGCACAGACCATCTCGTTCACCGATCAGCGCATCAAGGCCAATTACGTCACCTATCCTTCACCCGGCGGCAACTCGGGCACCATGCGCGGCTATCTGGTGCAGCCCGCTGGCAATGGCCCGTTCCCCGCCGTGCTGGTGGTGCACGAGAACCGCGGCTTGAATCCGTATATCGAAGATGTCGCACGGCGCGCCGCTACAGAGGGCTTTCTCGCGCTGGCGCCGGACGGCTTGTTCCCCGTGGGCGGCTACCCGGGCAATGACGATGACGGACGCAATCTGCAAGCTGGATTGGATCAGGCCAGGTTGCGTACCGACATGCTCAACAGTGCGCAGTTTTTGAGATCACACCGTTTGTCAACGCGCAAGTTTGGCGTGACCGGTTTCTGTTACGGCGGTGGCATTGTCAATTATCTCGCAGCGGCGATGGGCGCCGACATGCACGCCGGTGCGCCGTATTACGGCGTGGCCGCAGACACGGCCAGCGTGTCCAAAATCAAAGCCCCGCTGGTGTGTCATCTGGCCGATAACGATGAGCGCGTCAACTCGACTTATCCGGCATTCACGGCGGCGCTCAAGACGGCAGGCGTGGCGCACGAAGTGCATGCCTATCCCGGCACCCAGCACGGCTTTCACAACAACTCGACACCGCGTTACAGCGAGGCAGCGGCCAAACTGTCGTGGGAGCGCACCATTGCGCATTTTAAAAAGCACCTTGGCTGAAAGCCGCTGACAGAGCGCGGTTAGAATGGCCCGCATGTCTGATGCCATCTACCGCGCTGATTGCCGTGCGTGCCCGCGACTCGCCAAGTTTCTCGATCTGACCAAGTATCAATACCCGGAATACTTCTGCAAGCCGGTGCCGCCGTTCGGGCCAAGCGATGCCGCGCTGGTCATCGTCGGCCTCGCGCCCGGCATGCACGGTGCCAACCGCACCGGGCGGCCCTTCACTGGCGATCACGCCGGCTACTTGCTCTACGACACGCTGAAAAAATTCGGTTTCGCGCGCGGCACGTTTTCGCCTGACGGCGGTGACGATCTCACGCTGCAAAGCTGCCGCATCAGCAACGCCGTCAAATGCCTGCCGCCGGACAACAAACCCGAGGGCGCGGAGATCAAGCGCTGCAATCACTATCTTGCGGCGGACTTGAAGCAGCCCGGCGCACGCATCGTCGTGGCCCTTGGCACGATTGCGCACGGTGCCCTGCTCTCGGCCATCGGCCTCAAAAAATCGCACTGCAAATTCGCGCACGGTGCCGAGCATGTGCTTGAAGGCGAAGGCAGACCGCCTCTCACCATGATCGACAGCTACCACTGCAGCCGCTACAACACCAACACCGGCCGCCTCACACCGGAGATGTTTGAGGCCGTGTTCGCGCGCGCACGCGCGCTGGTCGATGCCTGACAGGCGGGTATCGTGATGGGCAGGGCCGCGAAAACCCTTGGTGGGAGCCGATCTGCAAAACATGCCCCTGAAAATGGCTCTGGGAGCGCCTCACAGGCCGATGTCTCGAAGGGGGCGGAGCCCGTGGTTGAGGGGATGCCGAAAACGCATGCGGCCGGCATGGCCGAAGCGCTGGAGCCTGCGCAGGCTGATCCAGCGACTACTCCCGCCTTCGATGCCACCGAATTCCTCAAGACCTGCCCCAATCTTCCCGGTGTTTACCGTCACATCAACGCGGCCGGCGACGTGCTCTATGTCGGCAAGGCGCGCGATCTCAAGAAGCGCGTCTCGACTTATTTCCAGAAAGGCCACAACGGCCCGCGCATCGCCCACATGGTCAGCCAGGTGGTGCGAGTTGAGGTGACGGTCACGCGCTCCGAGTCCGAAGCGCTCCTGCTCGAAAACAATCTCATCAAGGAGCTGGCACCGCGCTACAACATTTTGTTTCGCGACGACAAGAGCTATCCCTACCTGATGATGACCGGGCACGCGTCCCCGCAGATCCGCTTTTATCGCGGCGCGACCGACAAGCGCCATCAATACTTCGGGCCCTTCCCCAACTCGCACGCGGTGCGCGAGAGCCTGCAGATTTTGCAAAAGGTGTTTCGCCTGCGCACCTGTGACGACGGCGTGTTCGCCAACCGCTCGCGGCCTTGTCTGCTGCACCAGATCGAGCGATGTACCGCACCCTGTGTGCAACTGATCTCGAAAGAGGACTACGCGCGCGACGTGCGCGACGCCACACGTTTTCTCTCCGGCGAATCACAGATTCTCCTCGCCGAGCATCAAGCCGAGATGATGCGCAAGTCCGACGCCTTGCAATTTGAAGAAGCCGCGCAAATCCGCGACCGCATCAGCGCGCTCTCGCATGTGTTGCAGGCACAGGGCGCCGAAAGCGTCAACGAAACCGATGTCGATATCGTCGCCTGCGTGGTGGGGCAGGGCATGGCCTGCGTGAGCCTCGCCATGGTGCGCGGTGGACGGCACCTGGGCGACAAGCAATTGTTCCCGCAACATGTCGAAGACGCCAGCGCCGCCGACGTGCTCGCCGCTTTCATGGTGCAGCACTATCCCGGCCGCTTCACGCCACCGTCGATCATCATCAATCACGACCTGCCCGATGTCGAGGAGCTGGCCGAGGCGCTGTCGGGTGACGCGGGCCGGCGCGTCAATGTGATCCGCTTTCCGCAGGAGTCGCGCCGCCTGTGGCTCACCATGGCTGAGAAGAACGCGCAGATTGCGCTCGCGCGCGTGCTCGCCGAGCGCGGCACCGCGCACGCGCGCACACGCCTGCTCGCCGGCCTGCTCGCGCTAGACGAACCTGAAAAAGGCTTCGAGACCCTGCGCATCGAATGCTTCGACATCAGCCACACCGCAGGCGAAGCCACGCAGGCCTCGTGCGTGGTGTACCACCATCACAAAATGCAAAGCGGCGACTACCGGCGCTACAACATCACCGGCATCACGCCGGGCGACGACTATGCCGCCATGCGCCAGGTGCTCACCCGCCGCTACGAAAAAGTGGCGGCAGCGATCAACGAAGGCACCGGCGTCAAGCCCGACCTGATCCTCATCGATGGCGGCAAAGGCCAGGTCGAAATCGCGCGGCAAGTGATGGCCGAAGTGGGCCTGACCGATCCACTGCTGGTGGGCGTCGCCAAAGGTGAAGAGCGCCGACCCGGGCTGGAGACCCTCATCTTTGCCGATGGCCGCGAGCCAGTCAATTTGCCCAGCGACAACGCCGCGCTGCATCTGATCCAGACTATCCGCGACGAAGCGCACCGCTTCGCCATCACCGGCCAGCGCGCCAAGCGCGACAAGGCGCGTGTCACTTCGTCACTCGAAGACATTGATGGCATCGGCGCGCGGCGCCGGCAAAAATTGCTCGCGCGTTTTGGTGGATTGCAGGGGGTGCGCAGCGCGAGCGTTGAGGACTTATCGACGGTGGAAGGCATCAGCCGGGAGTTGGCTGAGCGGATTTATGCGCAGTTGCGGTAGCGGTGGTTCGCACAGTCGGATGCGAATGTAGGACGTTAACCGTCGGATACTTGGTTGCCAGTTCGATAGATTTATTGGCCGTAACCGCGAGGCAGGTAGGCATCCCCAGGTTGTTGAACAGGAATGGCCGGATCGATCGGTGTACTCATCGAATTCTCTGCATTCTTGTTTTCGAATGCCCGACAAATGGCAAATATATGCTCCCTCGGTCGACGTGGTTTAACCCACCAACTCTCACGAGTTTGAAATGTCACCGACTCCGGTAGCGCAATTTAGGCCGCCGACACTCGCGTACGCCGAGCCTTTGCCGGAACAACCTGTGGCACGCGAGGAGATGCTGCCAGCACCGTGCGCCCGCCACTTTTTTGTCTGCGCGCCGCGCTGTTAATCGCCTTGCGCAAGTCACCACCTGCTTTCGCCAGTAGTTGTTTGCGGAAGCGATGTATCTCTTCGACAATCGGATCATTCAACATTTCAGGCCTCCATCAGTTCGCTTGGGGTGACAATGCGCGCCGGTTCATAGCCGCATTCGCGGCACACGCGCTCGACCAGCGCCAGTTGGTTGGCGTTTGCCAGATGCCGGTAATTCCATGTTGCCAGATATTCCACGCCGGAGCACGCACACACCGCTACGTGCAATGCATCGTACCGCGCCTTGGCGGGCATCGCGCGCTGTTGTACCAGCGCATCGGCCACGCGTTCGATTTCGGCAGCGGGCGCGCTCACAAGCGGAAATCCGGCCAAGGCATTTAATCGCTCACGTGCGGCATCAGCATCTCCAAGTGCGGCTTCGTCGAGGACGAATTGCGAAATGACTGGCTGATATCTTGGCAGGCCGCGCTTCCACCAGTCTGCCGTGAGCGCTTGATGGGCTGCCACAATCAAATCGCGTCGCGGCCACGCAGTGAGGTAACTAACCACACTGGTTTCGATGTAGACCTTTGGTTTCATGCTCAACCGCAGTTCTGGCGATCAATTCGCGGTGCGAAATCGGATGAGCGGGCAAAGTCAGAGTCCATTCCCACATCGGGCATGCTGAGCAACACCTCAGCCAACGGCATACGTCGCGGTGATGCCACTTCGGTGCGAGCGGCATTGGTGTGATCCTGTTGCGCAATGGACGAGTCCGCCAGAACACGCTTTCGGCGTGCCAGCGAATTCTTTTTGCCAGTGGTGCCTGAGTTCGATTTGGAATTTCGCATGCGTCACCTCGTTGCGCTCGACCATTGGTAGCTTATCGCAAAGAGTGGATCCCGGCAAAAGTGGTTTGCGATTTGTTTGCGGTAATTCGTGTCTCTAACCGGTCGCACCTGAGGCCGGCCGGAAGGTCATCACGGCAACAACCGCGTCGCTCGATACCGCAGCAGATAGCTAATAAGCCGCTGACCCGTGTCCACCACACCATGAAATCCATTCAGCCGCAGCTTGGTGGTGTCCGCCAGATTGTCTGCCTCAACACGCCAGAAAAAATCAGCGAAGTTCCATGAGACGAGGGCGCTCATGGGGGTGGGCGTCAAGCCGTGCCGCTCGATGATGCGCGTCCACGCGGCGTCTTTGTCTTTCATCCAGTCGGCCAGTTTCAGTGGCCGCACTTCGCCCACCGGCAGATTAAAGTGGGCTGCGAGCCTTGGCCAGAGCCATTTCCAGCGAAATGCGCTGCCGTCGCTGACGTTGTAGGCCTGGTTCTTCGCTTGCTCGCTGGTGGCCATCCAGATCATGGCGCGGGCGAGCAGCGTGGCATCGGTGACTTCCGTCAAGGCGTTGAATGAGGCATGCGTGCCGGGAAAGTCGAAGGGCAGGCCGTGCTCGGCGCACATCGCGGCCCAGGCGCCGATGGCGCTGACCATGTTGCGTGGCCGCTCTGGCGCGAAGTCGTAAATGAAGTGCGGGCGGCTGGCTGACCACGACCAGGCTTTGCCTTGCTGGCGCGTGCGCAGCAGGTCTTCCTGATCGTAATAGAAGTTTGGCGGCATGTGCGGCGGCAAGCGCTTGGCTGATGTTGCGTGGGTGGAGCAGGTCTGCGCAGATGTGGGAATAGTGTGCGTGTGTGAAGGCGGTTGGCGCGCGGCGCGATACGCCGATGACTGCGAAGCCTTGCGCGAGCAATTCTTCAGTCAAGCGTTTGGCAGTTGCGCCCGTTGCGCCGGCGATGAGAGCGGTGCGGGAAGTGGAGCGAGCAGGAGCCATGGAGGGCGTGTGATGCGTAAGGAGGGGGTGAGTGTGAATGTGTCTCGCAAATCTGGCTCGCACTATATCGCCCGGCGCATGGCCAAGCAAAACGCGCACGGATTGTGCGGGACGACAGGAATCAGGAATGAACCGCCGCAGCTTCGTGACGCAATTGGCATCTGGTGCTAAAGCCGCTGCCACAGCGCATAGAGCCATAAGGCGCTGCGATAAAATCATCTGCTCAGCGTGAGTGATATTGCGCAACAAGGAGTGCAGCAACCGTGACCATTGAAACAACCTCCCCCGCGCGCAAGCGCATCATGCTTGCCATCGTGGTGACAGTGCTGGTCGCGAGTGTGGCCAGTTGCATGGCCGGTCTTAGTGCGTTCTTTGATGAGAACCGCAACCCGGTGCAGCGCATCACCGCCGTAAAGACGTTGCCCGCCACCCGGCTTGAAGTCAAGGCGTCGGTGTTGACGATTGATCCCGTGCGCGGCTACATGAAGGTCGAGCTGGAGTTTGATCCGCGCGGTGAGCTGGTTGAAAGCAATGGCCACGACATGGCGAAAGATGTCCATGTGTTGACCAACAATGCGCAGGGCCAGAGCGAGGTGATTCTCAAGAAGCACCATCAGGCGCACCCGGTTGAATTGACTCTGAGTCTGCTCGAAGGCGATGTCGCGATGTATCCGATCGACCATTACCTCGCACTGCTGCAAGTGGAGGCCTTCATCGAACCTGGCGGTGATGCTGAAGTGCCGGTGCCGCTCGGCATCAACTTCGTGTCGCGCAATCACGTGCTGCACGCTGAAGCGGTGCTGGGGCCGGGCAGCGAGGCGCATGAAGTCAACCTGCAGATCAAACTGGCGCGCCCGCTGGCGATCCAGGGTTTTGCCTGGTTCATCAATGTACTGATGGTGATGCTGGCGCTGTCTTCGGCCATCGTGGCATTCAACGTGTCGTATCGCGGCAAAAAGCTTGAACCCAATTTGCTGGTGTGGATGAGCGCGCTGCTGTTTGTGCTGCCAGGCATGCGCAACACGCTGCCGGGTGTGCCGCCGCTGGGCTCGCTGACTGATTTTCTGGTCTTCTTCTGGGTCGAGGGTGTGGTCGCGCTGTGTTTGTTCATCATGGTGCTGACGTGGTACCGGCGCGTGCCTGACAACGACGCCCCGGCGGCCGCTTCGTCTCAGCCCATCGACGGAAGCCATTGATGGGAGCCATTCTTCAAGGAGATGCTGCCAAGACCCTTGTGCTGTGCGGTTCTCCGGGCAATGTGCTGTGTGATTTTGGGCGTGCTCAATGGTTTGCGCGCGCCCTTGCCGTAGTCGTGGCAGTCATTGCAGCCTTGGCATGACGAGGGTAATCCGTCCTTGCTGACCACGCTGTTTGCCGAGTCCGGCGCACTCGCTGAGGCGATTCCCGGCTTCAAGTTTCGCACTGGCCAACTTGAGATGGCCGAGGCGGTGCAGGCTGCTATCGAATCCGCAAGCGTGGCTGTGCTCGAAGCCGGTACCGGCACCGGCAAGACCGTCGCCTATCTGGTGCCTGCGCTGCTGGCCGGTGGCAAGGTGATCCTCTCGACCGGCACCAAGAATTTGCAGGATCAACTGTTTCACCGCGACATCCCCGCCGTGCGGCGCGCGTTGAAGGCCCCGGTTTCGGTTGCCTTGCTCAAAGGCCGCTCCAACTACGTGTGCCATCACCATCTCGAGCGCGCACAGTCTGAAGCGCGCTTGAGCTCGCGCGAAGACGTGAAGTATTTGCGCATCATCGTCAAGGGCGTTGGCGCGACGGCATCGGGTGACCGCGCCGAGTTCAAGGGCGTGCCGGAAAACGCCAGTGTGTGGCAGCACGTCACGTCGACGCGTGAGAGTTGTCTTGGACAGGACTGCGCGCATTACAAGGAGTGCTACGTGATGGCGGCGCGCCGCGACGCGCAGCAGGCTGATGTGGTGGTGGTCAATCACCATTTGTTTTTCGCCGACATCATGTTGAAGGACGAAGGTGCCGCCGAGCTGCTGCCAGCCTGCAACACGGTAATCCTTGACGAGGCCCATCAACTGCCGGAGACGGCACGCATGTTCTTCGGCAAGAGCGTTGCTGCTACGCAGGTGATGGAGTTGGCGCGCGACAGTCTCCTGGCTGGCCTCGCGCATGCACGCGAAGCGCACGACTGGGCCACGCTCGCGCGCACCCTGGAGACGGCAGTGCGCGACGCGCGCCTGGTGTTGCCGGAATTTTCCATGCGCGTCGCACACGCGCAACTCAAGAAGCGTGACGAGCTGGAAAGTGCGTTGCGGGTGGTGCTCGCCAAACTGCTGGAGCTGCGCCGTGCGCTGGAGACGCAAGCCGAACGTCACGAAGAGATCGAGGCGATGATGGCGCGTTGTGATGAGTTGGAGCGTGGCATCGAAGCCTGGCTGGGGGATTGGCA
>JANNCZ010000885.1:0-1633 GCA_031387185.1 Burkholderiales bacterium | reverse complement strand
CGGCCCAACGCGCTGAAGGCGCGACCGTAGATGCCGTGGGTGTGGGCGGCGGCAACCGCATCGGGCCGTGCTTCGTGTACGCGTGAGTGAATCGCGAAGGCGGCGCGGTTGACTTCGTAGTCACCCTCGACGACACGGCCTTCGTGATCGCAACGAATCAGGTTGGAGACCTTGATCTGCGAGAAGTGGATGCCGAAGGGGTTGAGCCAAAAGGTGTGCGGGAATTCGGGATCACGCACGGTGATGTGGCCCGCTGCACCCTCACCCAGGCCCCATTGCGCAAAGATGCGAAAAGCGGCGGCGAGACGCTGCTTGCGGTGCAGACGCTCCTCGGCATGGGTGTTGAACTTGGGCGGCTGCGGCAGGCGCGAGTAGTACTGCGCCACCTCGGGAGGCATGGTGGCGGCGGACCTGGAGTCTGCCGTTGCGGGGGGGAGTTTTTCGGGTGCGTTCATGTGCGGCTCCTGGATGAATGGCGGCAAATGCTTGCGCCGGCGCTACAGTTTGACCACTTGCTTGCCGAAGTTTTCACCTTTGAGCAACCCTAGAAACGCACGCGGTGCATTCTCGATGCCTTCGGTGATCGACTCGCGGTATTTGAGTTTGCCGGTCACGACGAGATCGGCCAGTTCCTTGTGCGCCTGCGCCCACAGTTCGAGATGGTCGGAGATGATGAAACCCTGCACCATCAGCTTGTTGGTGAGGATCGAGCGCACGTTGCCCAGCGGCACGGCCTTGCCGTTGTAGCCCGAGATCAGGCCGCACACGGCGACACGGCCAAAGGCATTCATGCGGCCGAGGATGGTGTCGAAGATTTCGCCACCGACGTTTTCAAACACGCGGTCAATGCCGTTGGGCGTGGCAGCACTCAGTGCCTCTTTCCAGTTCGCCGACTTGTAATCAACGCAGGCATCGAAGCCCAATTCCTTGACGGCGAAATCGCATTTGGCGGCGCCGCCGGCAATGCCGACCACGCGCGCACCTTTTAACTTGGCGAGTTGCCCGGCCACGCCGCCCACTGCCCCGGTGGCGGCAGTGACCACCAGCGTCTGGCCAGCCTGGGGATCGAGGATTTTGGTGGTGCCATACCAGGCGGTCGCGCCCGGCATGCCGAGCAGGCCGACGTAGTACGACAGCGGCACGCGCGTCGCATCGACCTTGCGAATCGCCTTGGCGTCAACCGTGGCATGGGTCTGCCAGCCTAAGCCGAAGTTGCCGGCGACGGTGTCGCCCGGTTTGAAATTGGGATGTTGCGAGGCGATCACTTCGCCAGCGGTTGCGCCCTGAAACACCGCGTTGAGCGCCTGCGGCTGGGCGTAACTCTTGGCATCGTCCATGCGCCCACGCATGTAGGGGTCGAGCGAAAGGAACAGGTTGCGCACTTGCACCTGGCCTGCGAGTGGCTCCGGGAGCGGCTCTTGCACGAGTGCGAACAAATCGTCAGTGGGTTCGCCGTGCGGGCGCTTGATGAGATGAATTTGCTTATTGGTGATGGTCATGCGTCGCCTACCGGTTTCTTTGAAGTGTTGGCCAAGTTTTTAAACTTGAAGGTGCCGATGGCGCGTGCCACCAGCGCGTGGTTTGAAGCATTGTGAATCTCCGCTTCGCAGCGCCACAGCGACGTCGATTGCGC
>JANNCZ010000879.1:0-1709 GCA_031387185.1 Burkholderiales bacterium | reverse complement strand
AGACCGCGTGGATCAGCGTTGCGCAAGCGCTGGCGGCGCGCGGCATCGTTTGCGTGCTGCCGTACGGCAACGCGGACGAAGAGGCGCGCGCGCAACGCATTGCCGCTGCTGTTGCGTCGGCCCAGGTCGCGCCGCGCATGGATTTTGTCGATGCCGCCGGGCTGCTCGCGCATGCGCGTGCTGTGATTGGCCTGGACACCGGCTTTACCCACCTTGCCGCCGCCTTCAACACGCCGGTGGTGGGCGTGTTTTGCGACTCCGAGCCGGTTGACGCCCATCCGGCCGGCATGGGGCCTACTGCGTATTGTGGTGCCCTTGGTGCACCGCCTTCGGTGGAAGAAGTGCTGGCAGCCCTGGAGCGCGTGGCACCAGGGTTGGCTGCGCTGAACACGGTGCCGGCTGCGGCACCTCGCGGCATCCTGGCGCAACTGCGGTGAACCAGGTGGCGAAGCTGCTGTACAACCTGGTGCTGCATCTGGCGCTTCCACTGGTGCTGGTGCGCCTGTGGTGGCGCGGGCGGCGCGAGCCGGGCTATCGCGAAGACTGGGCGCAGCGGTTTGGCATTTACCCGCAACGCGGAGCGGGTGCACCGGTGGATGCACAGGCAGAAGCAGACGCAAAAGCAGACGCAAATGCAGATGCAGTTGCAAAGGTCGATGCACAGAACGGCGCACCTAACGATGCAGCGACCGATGCAGCGACCGATGCCAGGACAGACAGCGCCAAGCCGCTAATCTGGCTGCACGCCGTATCGTTGGGCGAGACACTCGCTGCACGGCCACTGGTGCTGGCGCTGCGCGAGCGCTATCCGCTGCATCGCTTGCTGATCACCCACATGACCGCCACCGGGCGCGCGGCGGCGCAGCGTGAATACGGCGCGCTGGCAGAGCTGGCCTGGCTGCCCTACGATTTTCCGTGGGCGATGCGCCGCTTCTTCAAACACTTTGCGCCCGCCATCGGCATCGTCATGGAGACCGAGGTATGGCCCAACCTGGCGCACGTTGCGCAGCGCCACGGGGTGCGCCTGCTGCTGGCCAATGCGCGCTTGTCCGAGCGTTCTGCGCGCGGCTACCAGCGTACCGCCGCCCTGCTGCGGCCTGCGTTTGCCGCGTTCGACGTATGCGCGCAAACGGCTGCGGATGCCGAACGGCTCAAACACCTTGGCGTGCGCACGGTGACTATCAGCGGCAATCTCAAATTTGACACCGCTGTCACGGAAGTGCCAGCCACCGCCGTGGCCGCACTGCGCGCGCTGACGGGTGCCCGCCGGGTGTTTCTGGCAGCGAGCACGCGCGAAGGCGAGGAAGCGCTGCTGCTGGATGCATTGGCGCGCGCGCCGCTGCGACTCAATGACGCCATCGCGGTCATCGTCCCGCGTCACCCGCAGCGCTTTGATGAAGTCGCCTCATTGCTCGAAAAACGGCAGGTACGATTCGTGCGCCGCAGCGAGGCGCGCCTGGTGCCGGATGATTGCACCGTGCTGCTGGGCGACAGCATGGGCGAGATGCCCGCCTACTATGCGCTCGCCGACTGCACCTTTGTCGGCGGCAGCCTGGTGCCGGTCGGTGGCCAGAACATGATCGAAGCCTGTGCGCTCGGTGTACCGGTGCTGTTCGGGCCGCACACCTTCAACTTTGCCGAGGCGGCGGCGCAAGCGGAGGAGGCGGGTGCAGCGCAGCGTGTCGCGGATGCGGACGAATTGATGCGTG
>JANNCZ010000867.1:0-4298 GCA_031387185.1 Burkholderiales bacterium | reverse complement strand
GGAGACCATGGTGTCTGGTGAGTTCTTTGGCTCGGGCACGGTGGGCAGCGGCTGCGGGCTGGAGCAAATGCGCTTCCTTGCGCCGGGCGATGTGGTGGAATTGGAGGTGGAGGGGATCGGGGTGTTGCGCAACCGCTTTGTCAAAAAATGATATCATATTGTTATCAAAAAAAAGGAGCATCTCATGCCTGCCAACGCAATTTCGGGCGCACTGCTGATGCGGTTCCAGCCGATCGATACGCCGTCCAAGGTTTCACGCGCGACCTTGGCCAATCTTGCCAGGCATCTGGGCTTCAGGCGTGAATCTGAAGTGCTCCATTACGCGCTGAGCAAACTGGCCAGTGAAGTCCTGCCGGCCTACGAAGCCGACGATGGCCCGCTCACCGCCAAACAAATGGCGGCGATTCGCAAAGCAGCCGGGCCAGCCAGTGGCGGCAAAGTGGTGTCCAGCCTGTTTTGAGTCCCGGCACCGTGAGGGCGCTATGGTGGCCCCGGTCTGAAGCGGGCGATCTGGTGTGGTGCCAATTTCCGCATCTGCCGCACTTGGAGCCGGGGCTCAAACCGCGGCCCGCCCTGATTGTGCGGGTGATTGAACGCAATCCGCATTACCGGGTTTTTGTGGCGTATGGCACACGCCAAAAAACCGCGTCTCTGCGCAGCGGCGAGTTTTTGATCCGCCAGGACGACAGCACCGCTTATAAATTATCGGGCTTGAGTTTCGACACCAAATTCAACTTTGCCCAAACCGTCGAGCTGAATTATTCGAGCCAATGGTTCAAGGTGCCGCCGCATGCGCCATGCGGCCAATTGCCGAAAATCGGTGTGCTGCACGCGAAGTATGCCAAGGCGGCCGATGCGGCGTATCAGGCAGTTTTTGGTTGAATTGAGCGAGGGCCCATGCTGAAAACCGTTGGTGGGAGCGGTTTTACAAGGTCATGTGGCTGTTACCCTTGGTGGATGCGCTTCTCAGGGAGGCATCCTGCGTGAAAACCGCTCGCCAAGGCCAAACCAAGCTTCTCGATTCCAGCGTCATCCAGGCGCGCAGCACAGGCAATGCTTCACTGCGCCGCCTTCGACAAACTGGTTCGGAGGTCTTCGAGTTCCTCCTGCAGTACCGGCACGTCAGTCCGAATAATGCTCCACAGCGTGTCGTTATCGATCCCCAGATAGCCGTGGATGAGGCGGTTGCGCGTGGCGATGATCAGGCGCCAGGGCACTTGCGGGGCGGCATCACGCACATTGGCGGGAATGTGCGTTGCCGCCTCGCCAATCAACTCCAGGTTGCGCAGCGTGGCGTCGTAGTTCAGGCCGCTTGCATCAAACGCCGCCTGGTCGAGGCCATCGGTATAGGCCAGCACCCGTTCGGCAAACCCGATCATGTCATCGAGGTAAAACCGCCACTCACGCGGCGGCGGTGGAGTGTCCGGATCAGACATACACCGCCTCGCTTTGGATCGCCGGCCGCAACTCCGGGCGCAGCGCCTTTTCGGTCACCAAATCGACTGCGCAGCCGAGCAAGTCTTCCAGATAGAACTGCACGCCAAAATAGCGTGCCGAAGTGGCGGGTCCGTCAAATGCAACCAGCACGTCGACATCGCTGGCGCTGTCCGCGCTGCCGCGTGCCGTGGAGCCAAACAATGCCAGGGTCGTGACGCCAAAACGATCGGCGAGCACGATTCTATGCTGCGCGAGCAAACTCAATGCAAGGGAGCGGTTCATGATGTCAATGGCCGGTAGCCGTCATTATCATCCACTCGCACGGAGTGCGATGCGCCGGCCCGCCGGGGCAGCGGCCATGCGCATCGGGATTCAATTCATCGTGCACCGATGGGTCGAGCCATTCCGTCATGGTCTCGGCGCGGCTCAAATGCGCGGCAGGCGCATCCAGTGCAAACGGTCGATGGCCGGCGAAAAACGCGCCATCACCTGCCGCCGGAAATCGTCAAACGCCTCCGCGTTTTCCTCAATGCCGAACCAACGCGACTCAGCCTTCGCCCCCGGCTTCATCTGCTTGGCGTCTTCCACGCCGATAGCCAGCAAACCGCCTTCGCTATTGGCAAAGGCGCACACTGTCTCGATCATGCGGCTGTGCTTGGCGCCGGTACGCTTGAGTACCTGATCGCTGATGGGGGCGGCCCGCGCAAGGCGGCCCTGTTGTGCGGTATGCACCTGACCACGGTGTACCGCCGGCGGCGCCCGCAATCGCCGCTGCCCAAGAGCGCCTGCCGGACGCTGTACCGCATGGTCAGGGGCTAGTACGCCTGTGAGCGGTGCTCTTTCTCGCTCACTTCAATCAACTGCGTTTTGTCGTGAATCAACACGCTAATGCGCCAGGCGCCGGCGCGGTACTTCCAATATTCCCTGAGCTTGTCGCCGTGCAATGCTTCGCCGATTGAGCGGGGATCTTCCAGGGATTCGATGCGGATAATCAATCCGGCAATGCGGTCGCGCACCGGACCATCAAGTTTTTTCATTTGCTTGGGGCGGCCTGCGGCAGCAAATCGACCTTATAGCCCAAGGTCTTTTTTCACCTTTGCCCAGGGAATGCCCTGAACAGGTTTGAGGCGGCGTTTTTTTTCACGCGCAAAAAATGCCAGATCGGCTTCGCGTTCGGCTTTTTCGGCGGCCGCCTTGCGTTCCGCCACGGTGCGCCCCTGGCGCGCGGCGATGTCGAGAATGGTGTCCATTGCTCAATCCCCCCACAGGTTGAGAAGGCTCAATTGTAGCCCTTGGTCTTATTGGCCAATAACACCAATGCGTTCCTGAGCACTCGGTAACCGCGCTTTTGCGACATCGCGCGCCAACGCAAATAGCAACTCTGCTGCGCGCCGTGGGCAACACTTCAAGAACCGATCGCTCCAGCGGGGAATGAATCCCGCTGATGAACGGGGAGCGGATCTGCGGCCCATGCATGAACACCGCCCGCGCCGCGCGGAACCTCACTCTCCCGCGCGAACCAGCACCGTGCGGATCACGTCGGCCGAGATCCGGAAATTGGCGTTGTGCAACAGCGTCAGGGCCGCCTTGGCGGAACCGATCAGCCCCGCCTGTTTTGCCATCCCGATGACGGCGGCGGTACCGGCCACCTTCAGACCGTGTTCAACCGCCACCGCGCGCCCGGCCCGCTCATCCATCAACAGAAGCGGTGCGTCACCGCGCGCGGCGCGCGCACAGGCGATGCGAATGCAGGCGGCCTCGCCCTCGTCAAGATCCGGCAGCGCCAGCTTTGCCGCCACCGGCCGGCGCCACTCGCGCAAGGCGCCATTTTTCAACGCGGTGGCGATGGCTGCCTCGTCCGGCAGACCGGTGCCGGACAACACCTCGGCCCTGACCTCCGGGGGCATCCAGACGGTGCCAAACAGGGGGGCAAGCCACGCCAGTCCGTTGACGCGCGCCAGCCCGATCAAGGGGCTGGCATCGGTCAGGACGATGCGAGCCACTGATCGAGTGTGTCGAGGTCGCGCGTGGTTTCCGCCGCGCTCAGCCGCACCACCGCGATGCCCAGACGCGAGAGATGCGTGATGAACGCCGGCAGCGGCATGCGCGCCACGCGCGCCGAGCGCGCCAGCGACAAATGCCCGTCGCGGAACAAGGCGGTGGCAAGCGCCTCACGCGCGCCGGCCACGTCGAGCAGGTTCGACGAATCCACGCCCACCATCAGCGCATCCGGGCGGTCACGGTTCATCACCACCACCGGCCCCTTGCGGGTTTTGCGCAGCGCCTCGGTCGGGTTGTTTTTCAGGCCGCTGACGTTGACGGTTTCCATTCCTATCTTTCATGGGAATAATGCATGGGAATAATACACTACGCAGCGCGGGCGCCAGGCGCTTTGGCGTATCGGGTGATTTTCGCTTGAATTCAACAAGGGCTATGCTGAAAACCGTTGGTGGAAGCGGCTCTTCGTGGTCATGTGGCTGAAGCCCATGGTGGGCGGGCTTCTCAGGGCGGCATTGCCCACGCCGCCGAAGGCCAGGCCAAAATTCCCAATTTGCCAGCAAGATAATGACGGATTTCTCAAGTTATTGATTTAATGTGGTTTTTAGGGGTTTCATCGAGTCATTATCAAACCGGTTTGATAATGAACTCTTGGACTCTGCATGGATTCTTTTGCGCCTGCCACAACCCGGTCAAGGCTGCGCCAGATAATGAGCATTTCACCAAAGCTTTGATTCAAAAGCATTTTTACGAAAATCCCGTTTCATTATCCGAGCCGCTAGATAACAAATCGGGCTGATCTTCCGGAAGCTCGGGCTTCGCGTACCGCGCCTGCTGGCGCGAGGCTGCGGGCAGCGCGGCCA
>JANNCZ010000851.1:0-2159 GCA_031387185.1 Burkholderiales bacterium | reverse complement strand
CTCCAGGGAGCAGCTGCAAGCGACGTCCATGCGCAGGCTTTGATTGAGATTCAGGACAAGCACATGGCGAACCCGTTCGGCATCCGCGCCGATAGCATCGCGTTCGTCAAAATAGGCCACCGAAGACCCGGCATCCTTGTGCAATACCTCGAAGCGGTTGCGCCCCGCAGGCGCTCCATACCCTTCGTAACGTGCTACCGAGGACACCGCGCCGCCCGCGGCTGCCCGGCGTTCCACCAGGAGCTTGACGTATTCCCCTGTCAGGCCGACGCCGGGCGAGAACTCGCCGACCACGAAACCGTCTCGCAATCCCGTGGCAGCATGTTCTACCGCTTCCGCAACCGCCTGCACGGCCGTGCCGTCCATCCACTTGCGCAACGCGTCATCCAGGTAAGCCTCATCGCCCAGACGCGCGCGCAGCGCGCGCAGGTAGAACAGGTGCGAGTAATCGATCGCATCGTCGATGATGAATCGCTTCAGCTCCATGAAGTGGAGCGGCGAGTCCGATCCGCGCACATAGACAAATTTTCCGACACACCAATTGAGCGTCTCTGGAATTTCGCCCCCAGGACCGGGATTGATTTCTGCGTCCATGTTCAGATATCCAGGCGTTGAGCTTCAAACGGCACGCCCGGCAGCAGGCTGTAGACCATGTGGTAGCAGCCGAGGCTCTCGAGTTTGCGCTGTCCCAGGCCAACATAGCTGCGCATCTGGCTCGTACTGGTCTCAGGAATGTACTCGAGTGAAAAATACGAGCCGGCGCCGCGCCGCTCGCGGACCTGTGCCAAGTCAGCGCGCGAGAAAAAATAGTTCGGCACGCCAGAGTGGCTCACCGCCCAGAAGCCTTCCGGTTCGGTGGTCACCCACAACGCCATCACCGACGCACGACGCGTCGCCATGAGCAGCTTTTCAAGCGCGGCTTTCGGGTCGGCAACGTGATTGACAACTCCGACACTGAGAGACAAGTCGAATTCTTCCCGTTCGAAGCTAAAGCCGGATCCTTCGGCATGAACGACCAGTCTATTTGCAACTTTCAAGGAGCCTTTGATGACCGTTCAATCCTCGCCCATAACTGCCACAGCCGTTGCCGCTGCACCTGATGCGGGCACTGATGCCTGGTACGCCTCGCAGTTTGCCCGCGGCCACCAGCCCACAGCCGGGTTGGTGCCAGACCGCCGCCACCAGCACAATGCAGACCGTACCAGCCGCACTGACGACGAACGCATCAAGGACATCACTGTGTTGCCACCTCCTGAACATTTGATTCGCTTCTTCCCCATTCGCGGTACACCGGTCGAGGCGCTCATCACCCAAACCCGCCACCACATTCAGGACATCATGGCGGGCACGGATGACCGCCTGCTGGTGGTGATTGGCCCCTGTTCTATTCACGACCCGGCGGCGGCGATGGACTATGCCCGCCAGCTCAAAGTGCTGCGTGACCAGTACGCGGGCACCCTGGAAATCGTGATGCGGGTGTACTTTGAGAAACCACGCACCACGGTCGGCTGGAAGGGCTTGATCAACGACCCGTACCTGGACGAGAGCTTTCGCATTGACGAAGGCCTGCGCATTGCCCGCCAGTTGCTGATTGAAATCAACCGCCTGGGCCTGCCTGCAGGCAGCGAGTTCCTTGATGTGATCTCACCCCAATACCTGGGTGACTTGATTGCCTGGGGGGCGATTGGCGCACGCACTACCGAGAGCCAGGTGCACCGTGAGCTGGCCTCCGGCCTGTCGGCACCCATTGGCTTCAAGAACGGCACAGACGGCAACATCAAAATCGCCACCGACGCGATTCAGGCCGCCGCCGGGGGCCATCACTTTCTGTCAGTCCACAAAAATGGCCAGGTAGCGATTGTGCAAACCAATGGCAACAAGGACTGTCACGTCATCCTGCGCGGTGGCAAAGCCCCCAATTACGACGCCACCAGCGTGGCCGCCGCCTGCGCCGACCTGGCCAAAGCCAAACTGCCCGTCACGCTGATGGTCGATTGCAGCCACGCCAACAGCAGCAAGCAGCATGAAAAGCAGCTCGATGTGGCCAAAGACATCGCCGCTCAAATTGCCGGAGGCTCAAAAAGCGTGTTTGGTGTGATGGTTGAAAGCCATCTGAACGCCGGTGCGCAGAAGTTCACCCCGGGTCAGGACGATGCGTC
>JANNCZ010000809.1:0-4381 GCA_031387185.1 Burkholderiales bacterium | reverse complement strand
GCGCAATGGCCGGCGCAGCCGGTGCGCATCATCGCGCCCTTCCCGCCCGGCGGCACCATCGACCAGATCGCACGCCTGATCCAGCCGCATTTGCAGCAGGGATTGGGACAGAGCATCATCATCGACAACCGCTCCGGTGCTTCCGGTTCCATCGGCACCAGCGTCGCCGCCAAGGCAGCGCCTGACGGCTATACGTGGGTGATGGTGTTCGACACGCATGGCGTGAACCCGAGCCTGATTCCCAACATGCCGTTCGACACACAGAAAGACCTCGCGCCCCTGATGCTGCTCGGCACCGGTGCGATGGTGGCAACCGCGCACTCCTCGACCCCCTACAAGACCTTCGGAGATGTTGTGCAGGCCGCGCGCAGCAAGGCCGGTGCGATCAGCTACGGCTCGATCGGGTCGGGCAGCCTCGCGCACTTGGCCATGACGCAACTGGGCGTGCAGTTGAAAGCCGAGTGGACCCACATCCCCTACAAGGGCGGCGGGCCGCTGGTGAGCGACGGCATTGCCGGCCATGTGCCGGTGACGCTGGCGACCTATGCGCTGTGGGCGCCGCACATCGCCTCGGGCCGCCTGCGTGCGCTCGCCGTCACCTCACCGAAACGCATGACGCAGTTGCCTGAGGTACCGACCATCGCCGAGCTTGGCACACCGGGATTTGAGGCACAGGCCTGGTGGGGCATGCTCGGGCCGGCCGGCATCCCGCAGCCGATCATGGCGCGTATGCATACCGAGATGTCCAAGGTGATGAAGCTGCCCGCGGTGACCGATCGCTTCAATCAAATGGGCATCGTGATGGCTGCCTCGTCACCCGACGAACTGGGCAAGTTCATCGCGGGAGAAGTATCGCGCTGGACCAAAGTGGTGCGCGACAACAAGATTCAGGCGGGAGAGTAATCCGCGGCGAATCACTGCGGCGGCGTGTGATGACACTGTGTGGGAACACGCGCCCGATCTACTGCAACTGCTTGAGCCGCTGGTCCACGTAGGCGGCGATTTCGGGGTTTAGATCGCCGCTGGCACGCGCGCGGCGCAGTGCGTCGCGTGCGTCAGGCACATTGCCATGGGCCTGCAACGACAAGCCCAGCCCCATCCACCATATGCCTGCTTGCGGCGCTAGACGCAACGCTGCCTGGTACTGCGTGATGGCCTCAGCATGTTGCTCACGCCGCGCCAGCAGCGCCGCCAGCGTCGCGTGGTAGGCCGAATTTGCACGCACTGACGGTAGCGTAGCGCGCAGGGTTTCGATCGCCATAGCGGTGTCACCGCGGTCTGCCTGCAGACGCGAGAGCGTGATCGCAAACGATGCGTGATTGTGAGCCAGCGTGAGGCGCTCGCCCAGCAGCCGCTCTGCGTCGGCATTCTTTTTGGCGCGCAACAGCAGCGTGAGCAAGGCCTGGCGTGCGCTGTCATGCAAGGGATCCTGGGCCAGCACTCGTGCAAATCCGTCCATCGCCCGGTTGGCGTCACCCTGCTGCAAAAATTCATTGGCCTGACGAAAGGCGTTTTCTGTCTGTTGTTGCGGATCCATCTGCTTGATGCCCGCGAGGTCTGCTGCGGTTGCCGGGGGCGCAGGTGGTCTGACAGCGGAAAGTGCCGGGGTGATTTTCGCCGCCAGCGCTGGCGGCGCAGATGAACCACCGCCAGCGTCACGCATCACCGGGTTGCCGGATGGTTCCACGCTCGCACGCCCCGAAAGCGCGCGCTCAACCACAGGGGCGCGGACAGCCCGATCTGGCTTCTCGACCAGCAGCCGCTCTGGCCGATTGATCTGGCGCTCCATTGGCGACACAGACGGTGCAGCAATTGCCGCTGCAGGCGGCGGGCTGGGCAAAACCAGCAGTGCAGCCGGTCCAGGCTGCGCGGAGGCCGCTGGCACGTCGCGCAGCACCAATTGCTGGCTCGCCGTCAGCATTAAGCCTTGGGATACCTGCGGCAAACCAGTAGCAGTCGAGATGGGCGGGGAGCCTGGAGAGGAAACGGCAGGTAGCGCCTCCGGCACCGGCGCAGCGGGCGGCACCGAAGCCCGCGCGGTGATGGTGCTCGGGTATCCAATGCGCGCTGCCCACCTACCCTGCATCCACACGGCAGCAGCGGCGCAGACCAGTACCAGACCTGCCCCCGCACCAATCCACACCGCACGCGCCCGGCCGTCCACACGCCCGGCGGGCAACGGACGCACGTAACGATAGGCGCCGCTTACCCCTGTACCCGCATTGCGCAATTCCAGGTCCTGCAACATGGTGTTGATCACACTCACGGCCGCCTTCCTCCTGCAACCCCGGCGGCGGCTGCGAACGAGGCTGCGACATTGGTCAGCCAGCGCAAGGGGCCGAATGACCCGGCTGCCGCCGGCGTGTCCCGCGCTGCCGCGTTTACCTGGCGCGCCTGCACGGTATACGCACCTTCACCATAGGCGAGCATCATGGATTTGTGCGCAAGAATATTCATCAACCGCGGCAATCCGCCGGCCCGGCGGTGGATGGCGCGCACGGCGGGGGGCGCAAACACTTCGCCGCCGCCGTGTCCGGCCACGCGCAGGCGGTGCTCAAGGTAGTGCCCCGCCTCGTCAGCCGCCAGATTGCCCAGGTGAAACTGAAAGGCGATGCGCTGGCGCAGTTGGCGTACGCGCGGATCGGCCAGCCGCTCGTCCAGTTCGGGCTGACCAAAAAGCACCACCTGAATCAGCTTGCGCTTCTCCGTTTCCAGATTGGTCAACAGCCGCAATGTCTCCAGGGTCTCGATCGGCATGGCCTGCGCCTCATCAATGCACAGCACTACGTTCTTGCCATCCCGTGCCAGCGCGAGCAAGCCAAGCGTCAGCGCATTGTGCATCTGGTGCTGGTCGATATCCGGTGGCAGCGACAGCGCCAACTCGTTGGCGATCGCCAGCAGCAGGGAGCGTGGCTCCAGAAAGGGATTCGGCAGATAGCCGGTAGCACAATCGGGCGCGCACGCGGCCAAAAAACGGCGGCAAAGCAGCGTCTTGCCGGCCCCTACCTCACCGGTGATTTTGATAAATCCTTCAAGATTCTGGACTGCGACAATCAGCGTATTGAGTGCATTCTGATGCTGCCGGCCGGCAAAAGCGAAGCTGGTATCGGGCGTGATCCGGAACGGCAGTTCACGCAGGCCAAAATGCGCTTCGTACATGTCACTCTCGCGGCTTGGCCGCTGGCCGCGCCGGGCTGCGTTGCATCCCCTGTAACCGGTCGCTCACTTCCTGCGCCTGCTGCTGCCAGGAGCCATCGCCCTGAATCACCGAGGTTTTGAGCAAAATCACCAGTTCGCTCTTGCTCACACCTTCAGAGCGATTGCGAAACAGGCTGCCGACCACCGGCGCGTCACCCAAACCCGGCAACTGGGAGCGCACTTCGTTTTGTGATTGCCGCATCAGGCCGCCAATCGCCACGATGCTGCCATCCTGTACCCGCACGACTGTGTCGCTTTCGTTGACGCTGCTCGATGCCAGCGGCACGGTGAAATTGCCCAGCGTGCCGAGGTTAAGGGTCTTGGCCTTGTCACTGACCACACTCACCGACGGGTGAATGTGCAGCGTGATCTGGTTGTCCTCTGATATCTGCGGCGTGACGTCGAGTGCGATACCCGAGAAAAATGGCTGCGTGGTGATGGTGGGCGTCACCACGGTCGCAGTGCCGGATGTGGTCGTGGTGGTGCTTACATTGGTGACAAAGAATTCGTCGGTACCGACTTTCAGCACTGCCTTCTGGTTATTCATGGTGGCAATGCGCGGGCTCGACAACACCTGGACCTTGCCGTGGGTTTCCAGAAAATTAAGCAAGGCGGCGAAGCTGCTCGTTTGCAGCGCCAGGCCAAACACACCACCGGCCGCGTTCGCGCCCAGTTGCAACACGCTGCTCGCGCTGCCCGGGCTGTTGCCACCGAGCGGATCGGGCGTCGTTACTCCGGGCAGCGCCGGATTCGACGCGAACGCTGCGCCGGCCACGATGGCACCATCCGGGCCGCGTGTGGTTGGTGCGCTGAATGCGCCATCGGTGCGCAGAGTGGTGCCAGGGTTCAGTTGCCCCGCTGCGAATCGACTGTTGGCGCCAGCGCTGAACGTGCCCCAATTGATGCCCGCCTGAAAACCATCATTGAGCGCCACTTCGATGATCTTGGCTTCGAGCATGACCTGGCGCTCGACCACCAGGGCCATGGCTTTCAAAAATGACTCAACATTGCGCATGTCAGCCGGATAGCCACGCACCACGATCACGCCCGCCTGCGCGTTGACCACGACTGCGCGACGCTCAATCGCTGGCTGTGCGCCTGCGGCGGCGGGCACCGGCGCCCCCCCTGCAGGCGCGGGAACGATACCGAGAATGGCATTGAGCGCATCGTTGAGGTCACGCCA
>JANNCZ010000777.1:0-3147 GCA_031387185.1 Burkholderiales bacterium | reverse complement strand
TGCCGAACACAAGAAGCCCTCGGAGCTGTCCGGCGGCATGAAACAGCGTGTCGGCATTGCGCGCGCCTTCTGCATCGAGCCGAAGATGCTGCTGCTCGACGAGCCCTTCGGCGCCCTTGACGCCCTCACCCGCGGCACGATCCAGGACGAGCTCTTGCGCATCGTCCAGGCCACGCACCAGACCGTGTTCATGATCACGCACGATGTCGATGAAGCGATCCTGCTGGCCGACCGCATCCTGCTGATGAGTAACGGCCCGCGCGCGCAGATCGCCGAGATCGTGCAGAACACCATGCCGCGCGAACGCACCCGCAACACCATCCACCACGACCCGCAGTACTACAAGATCCGCAACCATCTGGTCGATTTTCTGGTGAACCGCTCGAAAGAGTACCAGCCGCGTGAAGCCGGCGTACAGCCGCCGACCGTACAGCCCGGCATCGAATCAGACGACAAACCCCGCCCCACCCTCGTACGCGTAGCCTGATGCAAAACCGAAGCACCCACCCGCATTTTTCAAAGGAGCCCACATGGATCGCACCGAAGTCACCAAAAAGATCGTTTCCGTCAAAGTCAAAAAAGGCATGAAATGGGAGACCATCGCCAAGAAATACGACGCCAGCAAAGAGTGGGTGGTTGCCGCGCTGCTCGGTCAAATGCAGATGACGAAGAAGCAGGCGGAAATCACCGGCAAGATTTTCGGCCTCACCGACGAAGAAATCGCTTGGCTGCAAATCGTCCCCTACAAAGGCTCGCTGCCCACCGCCGTGCCGACCGACCCGCTGATCTATCGCTGGTACGAAATCGTCAATGTCTACGGCACCACCATCAAGGAATTGATCCACGAAGAATTCGGCGACGGCATCATGAGCGCCATTGATTTTTCGATGGACATCCAGCGTGAGGCTGATCCGAAAGGCGACCGCGTCAACGTCGTGCTGTCGGGCAAGTTCCTGTCGTACAAGACCTACTAATTTTGACTACCATGAGCGACGCTGCTCCCGCGGAAGGGCGCCCACCCTTCCCGCCGTTCACTGAGGAAACGGCGAAGAAAAAAATCCAGGCCGCCGAAGACGCCTGGAACTCGCGCGACCCGGCGCGCGTGGCACTGGCCTACACGGTTGACACCGAATGGCGCAACCGCAACGAGTTCTTCAAGGGGCGCGATGCGGTGCGCGAATTCCTGTCGCGCAAGTGGCAGCGCGAGCTTGACTATCGGCTCAAGAAAGAACTGTGGTGCTTCGCAGACAACCGCATCGCCGTGCGCTTCGAATACGAGTGGCATGACGACTCGGGCCAATGGTTCCGCTCCTACGGCAACGAGAACTGGGAGTTCGCCCCCCATGGCCTGATGGCCAAGCGTTACGCCAGCATCAACGACTTGCGCATCACCGAGGCCGATCGCACGCAGCGCTGGGAGCGCAAGGCATAGCGGCCCGAAAGGCTTGGTGGATGCGGCTTGTGGCCGAATGGCCGCCAAGAGCGTTGGTACAAGCGCCTCTTCAGCCGACCGCTCGAACAATTCTCAGCGCGGTGGCCGGCCCATCGTCTCAACCTTGACCGGCCCTGCATAGCGCACCAGCTTGCGCGAGCCATCGGCCAGATGCACCTCGCGCTGCTTGAGGCCGCTGAGGCGCAATTGAATCGCCAGATGCTCCGGGCAGTGCCGCCTTGTTATGATGCCGCCACGCCACTAGCCGACCTGCCAATGCCGCTCTCCTGGAACGAGATAAAAGACCGCGCCCTCAGGTTCTCCAAGAGCTGGGCGGACGCGAAAGACGAAAAATCCGAAGCGCAACGCTTCTGGATCGACTTCTTCGACATCTTCGGCTTCACCAGGCAGCGTGTATTCGCCTTCGAGCACGCCATCAACAAGCAGGGCAATGCCTACAAAGGCAATCACGGCTGGATCGATCTGCTCTGGCCCGGGGTGCTGCTGGTCGAGCACAAGTCGCTTGGCCGCGACCTCGACAAAGCCTACAACCAGGCCATCGACTATTTCGCAGGCCTAAAAGAGCGCGATCTTCCACGCTACGTCATCGTCTGTGACTTCGCGCGCTTCCGGCTCTACGATCTGATCAACAACACCGAAACGCTGTTCCCGCTCGCCGACCTGCACAAGCACATCAAGCGCTTTGGCTTCATCGCCGGGTACGAGACGCAAACCATCAAGCCGCAAGACCCGGTCAACGTCAAAGCCGCCGAGCAGATGGGCAAGCTGCATGACAAGTTGACAGCGTCGGGCTACCAAGGGCATCCGCTCGAAGTGCTGCTGGTGCGTTTGCTGTTCTGCCTGTTCGCCGACGACACCGGCATCTTCCAGCCCGCACAGAGCTTCCGTGAATGGATCGAGCAACGCACCACAGAGGACGGCAGCAATCTCGGGCCACTGCTTGCTCAACTGTTTCAGGTGCTCAATACGCCTGAGTCAAAGAGGCAAAAACTGCTCGACGAGCAAATCGCGCGCTTCCCGTTTGTCAACGGCACCCTGTTCACGGAGCCGCTGCCGCTGGCGTCATTCGACACCAGCATGCGCGAAGCACTGCTCGATTGCTGCGGTCTCAACTGGAGCGCCATTTCACCGGCCATCTTCGGCGCCCTCTTCCAAAGCATCATGGATGAAAAAGCACGCCGCAACCTGGGCGCGCACTACACTTCCGAGGAAAACATCCTCAAGCTCATCAAGCCGCTGTTCCTTGATGCCCTGTGGGAAGAATTCAACAAAGTCAAAGGCAACCGTAACCGCCTGTTTGATTTCCACAAAAAGCTGCGCACCCTCACTTTCTTCGACCCCGCCTGCGGCTGCGGCAACTTTCTCGTCATCACCTATCGCGAACTGCGCCTGCTCGAGCTCGACGTGCTGCGCGCCTCCATGGCACTGGAGCGCGACTCGGGACAAAAACTGGTGGATGTGCAGCAATTGATCTCGATAGACGTGGATCAGTTTTACGGCATTGAGATCGAAGAATTTCCGGCGCAGATCGCACAGGTCGCGCTCTGGCTGATCGACCATCAGATGAACTCGCTGGTATCCGTGGAGTTTGGCGCGTATTACGCGCGCATTCCGCTCAAGACGACGCCGCATGTGGTGCATGGAAATTCGCTGCGGCTTGACTGGGCGGATGTCATCATCCCCGAGCGCTGCTC
>JANNCZ010000770.1:0-3043 GCA_031387185.1 Burkholderiales bacterium | reverse complement strand
CCAACCTCGATGTGGTGCTCGACCTCGCGCGCCATTCGCAAAACATCGGTGCCGACTACGTCGTCGTGCATAGCCCAGTGCTGCATTTTGGCCACCATGTGGATGACACAGTTTACGAGTACTACCGCTATCTCTCTGAGCTGCTCGACATCGGCATCACCCTGTGGAACCACCCCGACTGCGGCTACGAAATGAGCCCGGAACTGTGCGCGCGCATTGCCGAACTGCCCAACATCGTTGCCATCAAATACAGCGTGCCGCGCGAGATGTACACGCGCCTGACCCACATGGCTGGTGACAAAATCATCGTCTCGACCGCCTCTGAAGAGGAGTGGTTTGACAACATCGTTGAGCTCGGCTGGCGTTTGTATCTGTGCTCGACGCCGCCCTTCACCATGCAGACGGCGGTCGATCAACGCATCAATGATTACACGCGCCTTGCCTTTGAGGGCAAGGTCGCCGAAGCACGCAAGGTGCGCGACAGCCTCGCGCCGGTGCGCGCTGCGTTCAAGGCATCGCGCCCCAAAGGCACACCGCAGGCGCACACCAAGTATTGGCTGGAGCAGATCGGCTCGGTGGGTGGCCCGGTGCGGCGGCCCTTGCTCAATCTTACCGAGGGTGAGAAAGCGGTGATTCGCAAGGCGGTGGTGGACAGCGGTCTCAAGCTCGGTGCCGCTGCAGTGGCGAAGGCCGCCTGAGTGACGTTGATGACCTTGGACAAGATACTGCGCAAGCTGCGGATGCTGCGGAGGCTGCGGCCGGCCACGCTCGGTGGCATGCTCGCTACAGCGCTGCTGCTTTCGGGCACTGTGTGGGCGCAATACCCGGCCAAGCCGCTGCGCATCGTCGTGCCAGCCACTGCGGGTGACGGGTCAGACGTGCTCGGCCGCACGCTCGCCAAAGCCATGGGCGAGTCGCTTGGTCAAACCGTGGTAATTGAAAACAAGCCAGGCGCAGGCGGCAGCATCGGGGCTGACGCGGTGGCGAAGGCTGCACCTGATGGCTACACCCTGTTCCTCGGCAACGGCAGCTCGCACGGTGTGACGCCCGGCCTGTATGCGCGCTTGCCTTACGACAGCGTCAACGACTTTGCGCCGGTTGGCCTGATTGCCAGCGCAGCCAATCTCCTGGTGGTCAACGCGGGCATGGCCGCAACGAGTTATGCCGATTTTGCGCGCCTCGCACGCGAGCAACCCGGCAAGCTCACGATTGCCTCCGCAGGCAACGGCAGCCTCTCGCATCTGTCGGTTGAGTTGCTCAAGTCGGTGGCGCGCATCGACCTCTTGCACGTGCCGTACAAAGGCGCTGCACCGGGCGTCACCGATGTCACTGGCGGGCAAGTGCAGGCGATGATTATCAACATCCCGACCGTGATGCCGCTGGTCAAGGCCGGCAAATTGAAGGCGCTTGCCGTCACCAGCGCCAAGCGCGCGGCATCGTTGCCCGACGTGCCAACGCTGGCCGAATCAGGCCTTGCAGGCTATGAGACGCTCGCATGGTTTGGCCTGCTCGCGCCCGCGCGCACGCCGCCCGAGATCGTCAATCAATTGCATCGTGAGTTGCAAAAGGCGCTGGCCAGAACCGAAGTGCGCGAAGCCTTGGGGCGCATGGGGGCCGAGTCGTCGGGCATGGGCCCGGCCGAGTTTGGCAGCTTCATCAAAAGCGAAATCGCCAAGTATTCGAAGGTGATCAAGGATGCCGGCATCAAGGTGGAGTAGGCAAGGCACCGCGCCTTAGGCACTACGCCTTGCACCTGACAGGAGTCTCGATGAAATACGGCTTGCCCCTCAACTTTCCGCGCTGGCTCGAAGACAACGCGCACAAGCTCAAACCCCCGGTCGGCAACCAGCAAATCTGGGCCAATGCAGATTTCATTTGCACAGTGGTCGGCGGGCCGAACCAGCGCACCGATTTTCACGACGATCCGTACGAAGAATACTTTCACCAGTTTCGTGGCAATGCCCATGTGCTCGTGCTCGATCGCGGCAAGTTTGAGCGCATTGATCTGAAAGAGGGCGACATTTTCCTGCTCCCCGCCCACGTGCGCCATTCGCCGCAGCGCCCGGAGGAAGGCAGTCTGTGCACCGTGATCGAGCGTGCTCGGCCCGCGGGGGTGGTTGATGCCTTCGAGTGGTATTGCGCGCAGTGCGCTACGTTGGTCAATCGCAGCGAAGTGCAATTGCAAAGCATCGTCGAAGACCTGCCGCGTGTATTCAAGGCGTTTTACGAGTCGCCTGATGCGGCGCGCACTTGTGCGCAGTGCGGCACGGTGCATGCCGGACGCGATTGGGCTGGTTGGCATGCGTTGCGCGCAGGTCTGGAATAAAGGGGTCAGACCCCTTTTTGAAAGGAATAAGGGGGCAGTCCCCAATTTTCAAATAACCATGAAATTCCCTCATGAAGTGTGGGAATTTCATGGTGTTTATGGTAGCCTTGGAACATGCTGCCACGCGCCGAACTGCTACTTTCCGTGCAAACCGCACTTGGCCGGGCCCGCGCCGTGGTGCTCAGCGGGCCGCGCCAGTCAGGCAAGAGCACCATCGCGCAAACGTTTTTGAACCGCGCGTCGGCCAATTATTTTGATCTGGAAAATCCGCTGCACGAGCAGCGTCTGGCGCAGCCGGTCGATACGCTGTCGCGCCTTGACGGCCTGGTGGTGATCGATGAAGTGCAGCGCCGGCCGGCCTTGTTTCCGGTGTTGCGGGTGCTGATTGACCGCTCCAATGCGCCGGGCCAGTATTTGCTGCTGGGCAGCGCGTCGCCTGCGCTGTTGCGTCAGGCCGGCGAATCGCTGCTGGGCCGTATCGAAACCATTGAGGTCGCCGGTTTTGATGTTGCAGAGGTGGCCGCCGCTGCTTCGCTTTCGGCCGGCGGATACGATGGCGCTGCAGTCGCCCGCCTCTGGCTGCGCGGCGGTTTTCCGCGCTCGTATCTGGCCGCGTCGGACGACGACAGCCTGGCCTGGCGCGCCGGCGCCATCGCCAGCCACGTCGAAGTCGATTTGCCGCAGTTCGGCGTCAATATCGCCGCGCCAGCCATGCTG
>JANNCZ010000696.1:0-1719 GCA_031387185.1 Burkholderiales bacterium | reverse complement strand
CTCGATGTCACCATGATCGTCTTTGCCAACCGCTCCTACAACATCCTGCGCGGCGAGTTGGCCGCCGTCGGCGCCGGTACCCCCGGCCAGCGCGCCACCGACATGCTCAGCCTCGACCGGCCCAATCTCGATTGGCAGGCGATGGCGCGCGGGCATGGCGTCGAAGCCGGGCAGGCCACCACGCTTGATGAACTTGCCACGCAACTCAAGCGCGGCCTCGCCAGCAGCGGCCCTTACCTCATCGAACTGGTCTTTTGAGAGATAAAATTCTCTGATCCCACGGAGTCCCCTATGCCGGCTGAGCTTTCCAAAGATGTTGTCGCGCTGCTTCAATATTTGCTACCGGGATTTTTGGTCGCTTGGGTGTACTACGGTCTTACGTCCCATCAGAAGCCCTCGCAGTTCGAACGCGTCGTCCAGGCACTTATTTTCACTCTGGTGGTGCGGGTTTTTGTTTTTGCCGAAAAAGGCATGCTGCAGTTCTTGGGGCAATGGAAATCAATTCGTCCATGGGATGCGGAAGCCGATTTGATTTGCTCGCTGGTCAGTGCAGTCATTCTTGGTTTCGCTGCCGCATTTGTAATCAACACAGACAGATTTCATCGACTGCTGCGCGACAGAGGCATCTCAAAGCGTAGCGCTCACCCTTCAGAGTGGTACGGCACACTACTCAAGTATCCTCGTTACGTGGTTTTGCACCTCAAAGATGAGCGAAGACTTTATGGTTGGCCCGAGATTTGGCCCTCCGACCCTGACAAGGGACATTTTTATGTCACCTTCCCATCCTGGATTGTTGAGTCAGATGAACAAAATTTTGTCGATGAAGTCGAAGGGGTGCTGGTAAACGTAACCGTTACTGAAAATTCTCTCGACCAAGTTCAAGGAATGTTGGTAAATGTTACAGACGTGAAATGGGTTGAATTTGTTTCTGAACCGGAGATTGATTAAATGGCTACCACTTCAAACTTACCCCAGCCCACACGGATTCCTATGCCACCGCAACGCAAGGAACAGGCAAACGTGAATCCCCCGCCGACCTATCAGAAGCCCAAAGCGCCTTCTGCTCCCCCCGCACCGAAGAGATGATGCGATTGCCCCTTGTACCGACGTCCGAATTGCCTCGTCCAACCCGATTGGCGATGCCGGCGAGTTGGCGAATTGAAAATTAGGCGCTGCGTGGAGCAGCGGAATAATCCTGACTGCATTAACCCGCATGTGCGTGCGGACGCTGCGGGATGAGTGGCTATCGCGCCCGTCTGGGCTTCTTGATTCCCCCCGGCAACCCCACCACCGAGCCGGAGGTGATTCGCCTCACGCCCCCCGGCGTGTCGGTGCATTTCACGCGCATGGTGGCGCACGGCGTCACCGGCAGTCTTGACGGGCAAGAGGAGCGCAACCGCACGCAGATTGCGCATCTCGACGAGAACGTCTCCCTGCTTGCGATGGTCAACCCGTCCGTGATCGTCCTCGCCCACACTGCCACCAGCTATACCTTGGGCAAAACAGGCGAGCAGGAACTGATCGAACGCATCCAGCGCTCCGCAGGCTTTCGCCTCGTCACGGCGTTTGGCAGCGTGATCGAAGCCTTGCGCCGCCTCAATGTGCAGCGTGTCGCGGTGGGCACGCCGTATGGTGAGGCCGCTACCCAACAGTGCAAAGTCAATCTCGAAGCACATGGCTTCGAGGTGGTAAGCATTGGCCGCTTGCCCGGGGTGCAAA
>JANNCZ010000680.1:0-2686 GCA_031387185.1 Burkholderiales bacterium | reverse complement strand
CGGGAATGCCCTCGCTGTAGGCCACGAACCTGCGGATTTCATCCGCACCAACAGCTTCATTGAGCACATCGCCTTCGAGAAACAACGGCACGCCGACAACCTGAAACTCGAATCCGCCGCCGAGTCCTCTGACAGCTTTATCGCCGGTACCGTAACCCTCGATTACCCGGCGCACGCGTTCTGCTGTGATCGACTCTGCATACTCCATTGTTTCCACCAGGATGAAGCGCCGCTTGCCTCCGTCCTGCATGTTGATCTTGAGTACTGCATGAGCCGTGGTGCCGGAACCAGCAAATGAGTCCAGCACAATTGAATCTTTCTGACTTGCCAGTTGTAAGACGCGCTCGATGAGCGCGCTTGGTTTGGGCGTTATGAACACGTCTTCAGATTTCTCGAAGCTCAAAATAGATAGCAACTCTTTTTTTGCGTCTTGCGTATGCCCAACTTCCTGCCACGGCCAAAGTGTTTGAGGTACGACACCTTGCTTGACATCACTGAGGAAGCGTTTGAAACGAGGCATTCCATTTCCATTCGGCCCCCACCAAATGCGGTTGTCTTCATCCATCTCTTTAAATTTTTGTTCTGACACACGCCAATACATTCCCCGTGGCGGACCCTCGACCACTCGACCACCGGGGCATTGAATCGAATAGGTGCCGAGGCTGTAGAAATTCCGAGCGGAAAGGTCGCCAGATGTCCACGGCCCGCGTGGATCGCTGTCAGGATTTTTGAATCGATCATTTTGCGACTCTGAACGCAGCATTAGATTTGGTGTCCACGTACTCGAATGCTTGGCGTACACAACGATAAAGTCGTGGTCTTCCGAGAAATGTCTTGCGGTATTTTTTGGCGAAAACACTTTTTGCCAAATAACCGTCGCGATGAAGTTTGCGCGACCAAAAATTTCATCCATCATGCTGCGCAATGTATGCACTTCATTGTCGTCAACGCTGATGAAAATCGCGCCGTTTCCTGACAAGATTCGATGCAAGAGTTTCAATCGCGGATACATCATGCACAACCATTTGTCATGCCGCGTCAGGTCTTCGCCCTCCTTGCCGACCACTTGACCAAGCCATTTCATCATCTTGGGGTCGTTGACGGCGTCGTTGTAGACCCAGCCTTCATTGCCGGTGTTGTAGGGTGGGTCAATGTAGATGCAGTCAACCTTGCCCTCAAACTCTGGCAACAGGCTTTTCAGCGCTTCGAGGTTGTCGCCGTGGATGACGCGGTTCTCGGTGCTGTTGACGGGTGCGCCGTCAGGTGCGGTGAAGTTGTAGCGCGTTTCCAGTACGCGGAAAGGCACTTCGTGATGATGATTGACGACCTTGTCTTTTCCGGCCCAGGTTAGGGTTGGCATTGTCGGTTCGGGATTTGGCGCGGCTGTTTATTGGCGGACGAGAAAAGATTGTCGTTTATTTTCGGGTTCCGGGTCAGGCATGTCCATACATGCGCGTTGCTCGCCATGATGCCTTTCTTCGACTCGCTAAATCAGAGGTTACGTGCAGTCCATGGTGGAAGGAGAGTTCGTTGCTTTTTCCATTCGCGAACCGCATACCGGTCGCCGCCTGGCGACTGCCGGGTACGAATTCTTCAATCAGGTAAGGTGGTTGCTCGATCTCAAGGAGTTCGCGAACGCGACGGCTTCCCCAGGATTGTGCAAGCTGGCGACGGTGATCAAAGCAAATTTACCGGCGCGGAAAATTGCTTTGTCAGTGAGGGGGTCACCCGATTTTCTGATATCGAGTGAGGTGATGCAGTGAAACTCTGATGCCCGAGGGGCAGTAAAATTTGCCTGTTGACCATTCATTCCATGACGCCGCCCATGACCCACCGCATTGCCCCTTCAATCCTCTCCGCCGACTTCGCACGCCTCGGCGAGGAAGTGCGCAACGTGCTCGCGGCCGGCGCGGACGTGATTCACTTCGATGTGATGGACAACCATTACGTGCCCAACCTCACTTTTGGCCCGATGATTTGCGAGGCGGTCAAGCCGTACGCGTTTGCAGGCGGCAACACGGGCGGCGCGCGCGCGCCGATTGACGTGCATTTGATGGTGTCGCCGGTGGATCGCATCGTGCCGGACTTCGCCAAGGCCGGCGCAGACATCATCAGCTTTCACCCGGAGGCCTCAGGCCATGTCGATCGCACGCTCGGATTGATTCGCGAATCCGGTTGCAAGGCCGGGCTGGTGTTTAACCCCGGCACGCCGCTGCACACCCTCGATCATGTGATGGACAAGGTCGATCTCATCCTCATCATGTCGGTCAACCCGGGTTTTGGCGGGCAGAAGTTCATTCCCGAAGCGCTGAAAAAAATCGCTGCCGTGCGCGCGCGCATCGATGCACACCGTGCGGCGGGCGGGCAGGAGATCTGGCTCGAAGTCGATGGCGGCGTGAAGACGGACAATATTCGCGCGATTGCGGCAGCCGGGGCCGATACCTTCGTCGCTGGCTCGGCGATCTTTGGGCAGAAGGACTACAAGGCGGTCGTCGACGCGATGCGCGCCGAGTTGGCGCGCATCTGAAACGGGGCGCCATTGGTTCCGGCGCCGGGGCAGGTTCCGGCGGGTTCCGGTGCAGGGCGGCGCAGCGTTTCGCCGTGCAGTGTCGCGTTGCTCTGCGCATTGCTGCGTATCGCCAACCATCCCAGCCGTCAGGCTGACGGGTCAGGCGAACGCCGGGCG
>JANNCZ010000628.1:0-3141 GCA_031387185.1 Burkholderiales bacterium | reverse complement strand
GATAAGAGACCTGTATCGCACCGCCAGCGAACAAGGCGGACTCGATAACGCGTCTGCCCTTCGCCTAAAGATGCAATTTGCGGCTCACTTGCGCGAGCAAATCACGTTGGGCATTCCGACCGGCGCGGACGAGAAAGGGCTGCGCAAGCTGGCCAAACAATTGGTCGCTGGTCAGGTCGTGGTCAAGCTGTTCCTGCCTTACCCCTTGCACGCCAAGCTCTACCTGTTGTTCCGCGACGATGCGAACAACCCGATCACCGGATTTGTTGGCAGCAGCAATCTGACGTTGTCGGGCTTGTCGAAACAGGGCGAACTGAACGTTGACGTGCTTGAACACGACGCCACCAACAAACTTTCGAAATGGTTTAGCGAACGCTGGACTGAGCGCTGGAGCCTCGACGTTTCAAAAGACCTGGCCGAGTTGATCGAAAACAGTTGGGCGCGCGAACAGGCGATTCCGCCGTATCACATCTACTTCATTGCCGAAGATGACGGGGAATTTTTTCTCGACTCGACCGCTGATGAGCTCGGGGCGAACGTGCTGCGTTTGGGACAGGCATTGACCAGGGTGCATGACCTGACGTTTCTCAACCGGGTGCGGGTGGAAAGCACGTTTTATGAAGATTTACGCGAGAAGCTGCATGCACTGGTTGGCGAGGAGCGGCTGACCGAAGGATATGTAGTGCCGGATGTGCCCAACGCGCACGATTATCCGGTTGATTACTTCGTCTCGGGCGGGGCATCGCCTTTGTATTTGTTCGGGGTTCCGAACCGGGACAAGGCCCGTTTGTCGACCATCATTCTTCAACATTTGGTGCGTACCGGGCAGGACTTCGACTCGATGGTGGTGTTCCAAAACGCGGCGGACGTGCCGCGCGCCGATTTGAGCCGCCTGATGAATGCCGCGAACGACATGATCGATTCGCTCGACGCTACCGACGATTTCGAGCGCAAATTATTGCGGCGTGTGAAGTGATGTCTGATCGACGATCCGCCTGATCTCGACCCGGCTGAAACGCCGGGTTTGTTATCTAAGCGCGTGGATAACAAACCGAGAAATCCTTAAATCTACCTATAGATCATGGGTTTGCCGAAACCGTTGTTATCTTTTTGGCATCTCGACACCCCCTTGAGCGGTTTGGCGGGGTTGGGCAATGCCGCTCTGCTGGACGGGCCGTTGACCGCGTTTTTCGCGTCTCGTACCTGCCCCGGCAGCGCCATTCGCGCTGCAATGGATTTGGCTGTGACTGAGGCGCGCTCGGGCCGCACCATCATCAGCGGGTTTCACTCAACCTTGGAACGCTCGGTGCTCGAAGATTTCATCTCAACGATGGCGGCGAGGATGCCCATTGCCATGTCCATCGAACCGCCCCCTCGTCCCGTCGCACGTATTCACGCTTGACGTTAACAACGCATTTCGTTACTATTTGCACATGGTGATCAGGAGCTTCAAATGCAGAGACACGCAGGCGCTTTTCCTTGGTCAACGGGTTCGCCGCTGGGTCAATGTTGAGCGGCCCGCCCTGCGCAAACTTGAGCAGCTTGACTGGTCTGCATTACTCGAAGATCTGCGCGTGCCCCCGGGCAATCAACTGGAAGCGTTGAAGGGAAATCGCAAAGGGCAGCACAGCATTCGCGTCAATGAGCAATGGCGCGTGTGCTTTGTCTGGACCGTTGAAGGCCCCAAAGACGTGGAGATCGTCGACTATCACTGAAGGAGTTTGAACATGCGCACCGTTGCTCCGGTTTCCCCCGGCGAAATGCTTGATGAAGAGTTTTTGAAGCCGCTTGGCCTGACGAAATATCGCCTGGCCAAAGATATCGGCGTGCCTGCGCAGCGCATCGGTGACATCGTCGCAGGCAAGCGCGCCATCACCGCCGACACCGATCTGCGGCTGTGCCGGTACTTCGGGCTCAGTGATGGTTGGTGGCTTCGCGGTCAGGTCAACTACGACACCGCGATTGCACGTGAAAAGATGGGCGAAGCGCTCGCGCGCATCTCCCGTTGCCAGCTACTGGCTGCGTGAGCAAACTTTCGCGCCACTCGCGAAGGCCACTCTATGAGCGCAAAAATCAAGTACAGCGATGAACCGATTGGCGAGGTTCAAATAAAGGGGCCCAAATAAAGGCCAAATAAAGGAGGCCAAATAAAGGGGCCGAATAAAGGGGCCGGGGTGGAATTGATTTCCTGGGTGCAATCGGTGTTGCAGCAGTTCGATGGACAGGTGCTGCCTTTCACGGGTGCGACCGCGCAAATCTGTGCCGGCGCGCACGTCCCTGACCCGGCAAGCTACCGCGATTCCATGATCGCCGCTACAGCGCAAGAGCATGGTCTCACTCTGGTAACGCGCAACACGGCTGACTTTGCCGGCATGAAGGTCAGCTTGCTCAATCCATGGGAACCACACGTTTGATCCGCCCTGAGTTGCGTCAACCTGGCTCCGCCAACCTTCCTTCCGCTGCTTTGTTATTGTTGTCAAAATCCAAAGGAATCACCGTGACCACACACATTCGCCGGGCGTGCAAACTGCTGTCGATCTGCGCCCTGATGCTGGTGGGCGGGCTGGCAGCCGCGCAATCGACCTACCCCAGCAAACCGGTGCGCTTCATCGTCCCATACCCGCCCGGCTCGGGCACCGACATCGTCGCGCGCATGCTGGGCCAAAAGCTGACCGAGGCTTGGGGGCAACAGGTGACGGTCGACAACCGCCCTGGCGCCGGTGCGATCATCGGCGTCGATGCTGTTGCCAAGGCCGCGCCGGATGGCTACACGATCGGCATCGCCGACAACGGCCCGCTGGCGATCAACCCGGCGCTGTATCCGAAGCTGCCCTACCACCCGGTGCGCGATTTCGCGCCGATCACGCTGGTCGCGAACCTGCCTTTCATTCTGGTGGTGCATCCGGGCCTGCCGGTGAACAGTGTGGCCGAACTGGTCGCGCTGGCAAAAGCCAAGCCGGGGCAGATCAACTACGCCTCGGTGGGCAATGGCAGCGCGGTGCATCTGGCGACCGAACTGTTCAAGACCCGCGCCGGTGTAGACCTGGTGCACGTGCCTTACAAGGGCAGCGCACCGGCGCTCAACGGTTTGCTCGGCGGCGAAGCCTCTGTCATGTTCGTCAATCTGCTCTCCTCGATGCC
>JANNCZ010000600.1:0-2129 GCA_031387185.1 Burkholderiales bacterium | reverse complement strand
GCCCCGGAGTTCGGCTCCTTGTTGTGGGCGTTGCCGACGTGGTCGCCGTGCATGTGGCTCACCAGCAGGATGTCGACCTTGCCGAGGCGCGGATCGTTCGCGCCCGCCACGGTGCGGCCGGGGTCGTAGAGGATGCGCGTGCCGTTCGGGTCTTCGAAGAGCAGCGCGCGGTCCTGGGGGCAGAGCTCGCCGTCGATGCCGCCGAGCGATGTGACTTTCACGGTTTGGGCAAGTGCGGGAAATGTCAGCAGCCCGCATAGCGTGATCAGGACTGTATAGTTTGAACGAGAGTTACGCATGGGAAGCCTCCGTTGGTTTCACAAAATTTCACGGGTCGAAGGAGCAACATACCACTGACTTAGCCACCGGTGCGGCACCCTATCAATTTACTGCTGTAATCAGCATAATGCATACATCATAAATGTCCCGCACCGCCTCATGCAGGAGAACCGAATCATGGAAGCCATTCGTAAAATGTTTCCCGACGCTCAAGACTCCGTCACCGTTGATCTGCCGCCCTCGTTCCGCCACCGGCTGATCGAAGTAGTGGTCATGCCGATAGACGCTGCGCCTGCAAACAGCACCCAGGCAGCCGGCTCAGCATGGCCTGCGGGTCTCTTCGAAAAAATCGCCGGCGCGTGGCACGGCGAGCCTCTCGTGCGCGCACCGCAAGGTACTGCCGATGTTCGCACGCCGCTTGACTGATGTGGCTGCCTGACACCAACGCGTGGATCGGGCTGATCAATCCGCGCCCATCGCCCGTCAAGGCGCGTTTCCAGTCACACCCTCCTGCCAGCATTTTTCTGTGTGACGTAGTAAAGGCAGAGTTGTATTACGGCGCGTTCCGCAGCGCACGCCGCGATGACAATCTGGCATTGCTGGAACGCATCTTTCAGGCGTTTCCATCGCTGGCTTTTGATGGAGGGTTCACATGGCGCAAATCAAATTCGTTTCAGGCGCAAAGCCCGGCAACCAGATCACCGACACCTCGCGCAAACGCAGGAAACTCGATGCCGGATTGATCGAAAAGGCCTTTAACACGCGGCCGGCCGCATCGTCCCGCGGGCTTGATTTGTTTGCGGTGCGTGAAGCGATGGGAAGAATGCTGCAATCGAGCGGCGGCCGGCCCGCACTGTTGGGGGCGGACGCGCATGTGAAGATTCCCAAAATCACTGCGGATTGGGCGCTGCTGGAGAAGCTTGCCAACGGATCGAATGATTTGAGGCACAAGCCCAGCCCGGCGCAAGTTGCGGCGATGGTGCTTCACCTCGCGTTGGGCCGCATTCCCCAGGAGGATTTGGAAGCTGCCACGCGCAAGGAGTTTGCCTGAGCGCGCAAATCTCAAATGCGCTGCCAGGGGTTGAGCACCTTCACCTCTGCCGGTTCGAAATCGGCCAGATTGCGCGTGACGACTGTCATGTCATGCACCAGCGCCGTCGCCGCGATGAAAGTGTCGCGCATCGGACGCGGGTCCGGCACGTGGAGCGCGGCACTGCGCCGGGCAACGCCGGCATCGACGGCGAGAACGCGGCCGTCGAATGCCGGCAGCACCTGATTGTCGAGCCAAGCACGGAACATCGCACCCTGCGCCGCGTCGCGGCGCTCCATCAGCATCACGCCTATTTCCAGTTCCTGCAGCGTGATCACCGATACATACAATTCGGCAGCATCGACACTGTCGGCCCACGCCTTGACGTGACGGTCCGCCTTGCCCAGGCGGATTTTGCGCAGTTCGGACACCACATTGGTGTCGAGCAGGTACATCAGGACAAATCGGCCGGACGGGCAAGTTCACGCGACCGCGGCAGCTTTAATTCCACGTTCGTCATACCCGGCATCGCCAGCAAATCCGCAATCCTGGTGCGCGCACCCGTGATTTTTTTATAGGCTTCAAAGGTCAGCAGCACATGCGCGGGCCGACTGCGGTCGGTGATGATGACCGGGCCAGCCCTGGCCGCCCTCTTCGCGCGACCAACGTCCTGATTGAACTCACGGCTCGATACGGTGGTAATGGTCACATTGGCACCCGCGTCTTTGGACAAGAATGTAGCAACGTCACCACAAACTGACACGCGCCGGGCAATGTGCACTCACAGGCAGCGTGGCGGTCATGTTTCGGCATTGGCCAC
>JANNCZ010000569.1:0-4762 GCA_031387185.1 Burkholderiales bacterium | reverse complement strand
CGATCTCTCGCATGTGCTGTTCATCGCCACCGCCAATCAGCTCGACACGATTCCCGGCCCGCTGCGTGACCGCATGGAAATCATCACCCTGCCCGGCTACACCCAGGAAGAAAAAGCACAAATCGCGCGGCGCTATCTGGTACAGCGCCAGTTGGCGGCCAACGGCGTCACCACTGCGCAGTGCGAGATCACCGGCGCCGCACTCATCGCACTGATCGCCGATTACACGCGCGAAGCCGGTGTGCGCAATCTGGAGCGCGAAATCGGCAGTGTGCTGCGCCACGCGGCGATGCAGATTGCAGAAGGCACTGCGGAGCATGTGGTGGTTGACGCACCTGATTTGGCGGTGATTCTGGGCGCGCAGAAGTTTGAGAGCGAAGTCGCAATGCGCGTGAGCCTGCCTGGCGTGGCAACCGGTTTGGCATGGACGCCGGTGGGCGGCGACATCTTGTTCATCGAAGCCTCGCGCGCGCCCGGCAGCGGCAAGCTGATTCTCACCGGACAACTCGGTGATGTGATGAAAGAAAGCGCGCAGGCCGCACTCACCTTGCTCAAAGTGCGCTCGGCTGCGTTGAGCCTGCCGGCCGGTTTTTTTGACAAGAGCGACATCCATGTGCATGTGCCAGCCGGTGCCACACCGAAGGACGGCCCCAGCGCCGGCACTGCCATGTATATCGCTTTGGCCTCGCTCGCGCTCAACCTGCCGGTCAGGAGTGACTGCGCCATGACCGGCGAAATCAGCCTGCGCGGCCTCGTCATGCCGGTCGGCGGCATCAAGGAAAAAGTGCTGGCCGCGCTGCGGGCCGGCATTCACACCGTGCTGTTGCCAGCGCGCAACCGGCGCGACCTCGACGACATCCCCGCCGACGCCCAGCGGCAACTCCAATTCACCTGGCTCGACACCGTGGACGACGCGATGCGCGCGGCCATTGCGCAGTCGGCGACGGAGCGGTCAACGTCAGCCAACAGCGCACAACCACTCAAAAACCCCCACCTGAAGGGACTTCAGGATGAAACCTGACTTGATTTTGGTTGCCAACGCCACCCACGCACGCCTGTTGCGGCGCGCGGCGCGCGCCGCTCACCCGCCGCAGGTGGATTCAAGGCGGCGCAGGGAACCTCCGCCATGCGTCACGAACATCTGGCCGCGTGCTGCACAGGGCGGCAGAGCTGACAGGGTTGGTGGCAGCGGTTTTCAGCTGGATTGACGCGCCTCAGCCTGGCGCCGAGTAGCGCGCGCGCCAGCACGTCCACGTCAGATGCGCCCACACCGCGGCGAGCAGGGAGTAGTTGAGCCGCATGAACCACATGAGACCACCATCCGAGCAGCGGCAGCAAGTGAATCACGTCGGGCAGTGCGGCCATGACCATCGTCAGCGCCACCGTGCGTGGCGTTATCTTGAGAGATGGCATCTGGCGGCGCGCAATCAGCACGCCGGCACCGGCCCACAACGCATGCGCAGCGATGTCCATTGCCCATTTCCACCTTCTGCCGCGAATGGGGTGATCAGACGTGCTGACCAATCCATTGCACAATTTCTGACGACGCCATCGCCCCCGAGATACGCGCTGCTTCCGCCCCATTGACAAACAGCACCATCGTGGGAATGCTGCGAATCCGGTATTGCGCTGAGGCCCTGGGCGCCGCGTCCGACTCGACTTTGGCAAAGCGTACTCCGGGCAGGTCTCGCGCTGCCACCGCAAATTGCGGTGCCATCATCTTGCACGGCCCGCACCAATCGGCCCAGAAATCGACCACCACCGGCATGCCGCTGTTGGCGACGTAGCCCGGCAAAGCGGCATCGCTCAAAGCAAACGGCTCGGGGGCAGCCAGTGGTGCCTTGCAGCGCCCGCACACCGGCCCTTGGTGTACACGCTCGTCCTGCACGCGGTTGATGGTGCCGCAGGATGGGCAGACCAGATGCATGGCGCTTTCTCCGTTCGATATGGATATAGACCGATGCGGCGATTGTGCCGCAGCCCTGCACTGCGCATTTGCGCTGGATCAAACCGCTTCTGCGCCATCGCGTCAGGATGGAACTCTCGCGCCCCCTTGCCCGAATGCCAATGAATGCCCTGCCCGCCTGCTATGCAGCATCCACCCTATCCATTCGACTGAACTGCAGTGGCTGGAGCAAGTTTGCCCTGCTCGCCGCCGTAGCATTCGTGCTGATCATCTTGCTGGCAGGATATTGGTGGCTCGGCCGGCCAGTGGAAACACTGGCGGCGGTGCGCAGCGATCTGGTGCAAACCGTGGTGGCAAGCGGGCGCGTGATGACACCGCAGCGTGCGGCCATCGGCGTTGAAGTCACCGGACGCGTGGCGCAAGTGCCGGTACGCGAGGGGCAAAGCGTCACGCGCGGGCTGATACTGATCGTGCTCGAAGACCAGGATGAGCGCGCAGCACTGGCGCAGGCTGCCGCTGCGGTGGCGCAGGCTGAGGCGCGGGTGCGCCAGGTGCGTGAAGTCGGGCTGCCGGTGGCGGAGCAAAGCGTGCTGCAAAGTGAAGCCAACGTGCGGCAGTTGCGGCGCGTGGTGCAGCGCGACCAGGAATTGCACGCCAAAGGCTTCATCGGCCAGGCCGCGCTCGACGAGGCGCAACGCAACCTCGACGTGGCCGAGAGCCAGTTACGTGCGGCGCAGGTGCAGGCGCAGAGCAGCCGCCCGGCCGGCAGTGACGCCGCCCTCGCGCGCACTGCGCTGGACCAGGCGCGCGCCAGCCTCGCGTTAGCTGCCGCGCGGCTGGCGCAGCACAGTGTGCGCGCTCCGGCCGATGGCGTGCTCATTGGCCGCAATGTCGAACCCGGTGCCATCGTGCAGCCGGGCAAGGACTTGATGCTGCTGGCACCAGCGGGTGACACCGAACTGGTGGTGCAGATTGATGAGAAAAACTTGGCCAAGCTGGCCGTGGGCCAGAAGGCGCAGGCCTCGGCCGATGCCTACCCGGCCGGGCGCTTTGATGCGCAGATCGCTTACATCAACCCGGGGATTGACGCCGCACGCGGCGCGGTCGAGGTCAAGCTTCGTGTGCCGTCGCCACCAGCCACGCTGCGGCAGGACATGACCGTGTCAGTCGAAATTGAAGTGGCACGCCGCACCAAAGTAGTGGTGATGCCGGCGGAAGCAGTGCGTGATGGGGCCAGCACGCAGCCGTGGGTATTGGCAGTACGCAATGGCCATGCGGTGCGGGTACCGCTCAAGCTGGGCCTGCGCGGTGATGCGCGCATCGAGGTGCTGGAAGGTGTGACCGAAGGCGAGCGGCTGGTGCCGCCGGCCAACGGCTTGGTCAAAGCCGGGCAGCGGGTGCGCACCAAGGCGCAACCATGAAGTACTTACATGCAGTGCTGCACAGGCGCATCAGCGGAACTATTGCATGAACCGCTTTCTCCCCTTCGAAGCCATTACCGCGTTTCGCTTCATGCGCAGCGGGCTGACGCAGACTCTGCTCATCGTTACCGGCGTAGCGGTGGGTGTGGCGGTGATTGTGTTCATGTCAGCGCTGCTGAGCGGCCTGCAGTCAAACCTGTTCAAGCGCACGCTGAACTCAATCGCGCAAATCGTGATCGCGCCGCCGCGCGAAGCGGCGCGTACGCTGCGTGACGAAACCGCCGCGCCGAGTGCCGCGCTGGTGCAGGCCAAGGCACAGCGCCTGCGCTCCATCGACCAGTGGCAACAGGTGCGCGGTGAAATCGCGCGCATGCGAGATGTGACCGACGTGGCGGCCATCGTCAGCGGCGCGGGCTTCGCGGCGCGTGGTGATGCCAGCAACGCCGTGTCGCTAATCGGGATCGAGTTGGACAGCTACACCCGCATCACCCCGCTGGCCGACAAGCTCACGGCCGGCCAGTTGCGGGTTGATAGCGCAGACATCATGCCGGGCATCGAGCTCGCGCGCGATCTGGGCGCCACCATCGGCGACAAGCTGCGCATCACCACCGCGCACGGCGCGTCAGTCACCCTCACCGTGACGGCCCTGCTCGATTTTGGCAACAAGGCCGTCAACCAGCGCAACGCTTACGTGGCCCTGCGCACCGCGCAAAGTCTGCTGGATCTGCCCGGCGGCATCTCGACCATCAACGTCAATGTGCGCGATCCATTCGCCGCCGAAGAAGTCGCGCAGCGGATTGAAGCGGCCACCGGCCTGTTGGCCGAAAGCTGGATCCGCACCAATGCGCAATTCTTCACTGCGCTGGCGGCGCAGACCATGTCGAGTGTGCTGATTCGCGTGTTCGTCGCCCTCACCGTCGCGCTCGGCATTGCCAGCGTGCTGGTGGTGTCGGTGGTGCAAAAGTCCAAAGAAATCGGCATCCTGCGTGCGATGGGCACCACGCGCGGCCAGGTGCTGCGCCTGTTTCTGCTGCAAGGCGCGGTGATGGGGCTGGCCGGCTCGCTGGCGGGCTCGATTCTGGGCTGGGGTTTTTTGCAGGTGTGGCGCGGCATTGCGCGCAATCCGGATGGCACCGTCATGTTCGTGATCGAGATGCCGCCCTCGCTGTTTGTGCTGGCCGCCGCCGGGGCCACGCTGGTGGGCATACTGGCCGCTGTGCTGCCAGCCCGGCGCGCCGCGCGGCTGGACCCGGCAGTGGCGATTCGCGGTTGATCGGCGCGGTAAATGCGCAGGATGAATGTAATGACGGCGGCAATCACCGGGGAAATTCCGGCGGCGGCACAAGATGGCCATGGCCCGGCCTTGAGCGGTTTGACCGGCCCAGCCCGGCACGACACCCTGCGCCTCGAAGGCGTGCGCAAATCCTATGGCGTC
>JANNCZ010000548.1:0-2319 GCA_031387185.1 Burkholderiales bacterium | reverse complement strand
TGTTGATCAACCGGTGCGCACATCGCGGCGCCCTGGTCTGCCACGAAGCCAGCGGCAACGCCAGGCAGTTCGCCTGCCCTTATCACGGTTGGGTATTCGATACCGACGGCGCACTGCGCGGCGTGCCGCTGCCACAAGGCTACGGTGCCAACGCGCCGGACAAGTTCGCGCAAAAATTCGCCCAATTGGGCCTGACGCATGTGGCGCGGGTCCAGCTCTACCGCGGCTTCATCTTCGCTTCGCTGGCCGCCACCGGCCCGACGCTCGCGGAACATCTCGGCCCCATCGCCACCTCGTTTGACGACCTGGTGGACCGCGCCCCGGAAGGCGGCATCGAGATCGCCGGCGGGGTGTTCAAGCACACCTACAACGGCAACTGGAAACTGATGCTTGAAAACCATCTCGACGGCGTGCATCCCAACTATGTGCACGCGTCGTCGGTGGATGCGGCGCGCGGCGCCGCCGACGACCCGGCGGCGCAGCCCGGCAGCGAGCGCTATGCCGAGATTTCGCTGCGGCAGATGCGCCAGAACGGCGCACCGGAACCGGTGTGGGAAGCGCTGGGCATCTGGGCTACCGCATGGGGCCACGGCTACATGGGCGACTACCATTCCGACAGCCGTCTGGTCGCGGCGATGAACCACCCGGTGTTTGCCGACTACCGGTGCCGCCTTGAGGCGCGTGTCGGTGCAGACGAAGCGAAGCGCATCCTCGAGGTGTCGCGCTTTAACTCGGTGGTGTATCCCAACGTCTCGTTCATGAGCCAGTATCGCCAGTTGCGCATCGTCCATCCGCTGGCGGTCGACCGCACCGTGGTCTACACCTACAACATCCGTCTCAAGGGAGCGCCCGAACAGATGTTTCGCGACACCGTGGCGTTCTCGAACGTCGTCAATGGCACTGCCTCGTGGGTGCTGACCGACGACCTCGAAGTCTACGAGCGGGTGCAGCGCGGTCTCACTGCCGCCATGCCGGAATGGGTGATGCTCGGACGAGGCAGCGGCGGCGACGTGCAGGAGCCGGACGGATTCCGGCGTGGCGCCACCGGCACCAGCGAAATCTTTATCCGCCGCCAGTTCGAAGCCTGGCGCAATTACATGGCCCAGAGCTGGCAATGACAAGGCCGGACGACCTCGCCCTCCCGTTCGACGCCTCCTTGCATACTGAGGTGCAGGCCGAGGTGGAACAGTTCCTCTACCAGGAGGCGCGCCTGCTCGACACGCATCGCCTCGAAGACTGGCTGGGGCTATTTACCGAAGACGCATCCTACTGGGTGCCGCTGGTACAAGGCCAGCCGGACCCGTACACGCATTCCTCGATCATCCACGACGACCACACGCTGCTCGCCATCCGTGTGCGCCAGTACGCCCACCCGCGCGCCCACGCGCGCCTGCCGCTCACCCGCACCATGCATCAGGTGGGCAACGTACTGCTGCTCGATCATTCGGCGCAAGGCATCCGCGTCGCCTCCACGCTGGTGCTGGTCGAATACCGGCAGGAGCGGCAGCGGCATTGGGGCGCCCTGGTCGAGCACACGCTCAGGCGCACGGCCGATGGGCTGCGCATCGCCGCCAAGCGCGTGGATCTGACCAATTCGGAGGCGGAACTCGAAGGCATCTCGGTATTATTTTGACAACCGGCATTGGTTCTGGCGATGGCGCTGACCGGTGCGCGTAAAATACCCACCTGGTAATACTTTTCAGGGGACATGCATGAGCGCTGTTCTGATTTCCACCAAGGGACAAATCGTGCTTCCTGTCGCGGTGCGCAAAGCACTCGGCCTGCGGCCTGGCATGCGCGTCAATGTCAAGCTGGAAGGCAAAGGAGCGCGTGTGACGCCCGCCGCCCCCAAGAAAACCATGACTATTGAAGAAGTCGCAGCCCCGCTGAAGTATCGCGGGCCACCTGTGCCGGTCGCGGCCATGCGTGTCACCGGTTACAAGGACTAAACGTGCGCGCCGTTGACACCAATGTGTTGGTGCGTGCCCTGGTAGACGACACGCCTGCGCAAACTGCGCGTGCGCGCGTGTTGCTCAAGGAGCACTCGGTGTATATCCCGGTCACAGTGGCGCTCGAGCTCGAGTGGGTGCTGCGCTCACGCTATGGTTTCCCGGCCAAGCGCGTGGCCGAGACCTTCGAAAACCTGGCGGCACTCGAGAACGCAGTGCTCGCCGAGCGCAGCGCCGTGCTCGCTGCTGCTGCCAAACTGGCACAGGGATGGGATTTTGCCGACGCCTTGCACCACGCCCTGAGTGAGGGATGTGATGACTTCGTGACGCTTGATGACCATCTCGCGAAGCGTTCGCGGCGCGTCTCCGG
>JANNCZ010000702.1:0-2085 GCA_031387185.1 Burkholderiales bacterium | reverse complement strand
AAACCGGTTGGTGATTTCCTTGTTGGCCTGATCTACGGCGTTTTTCACCTCGACCATGTTGGCTTCGCAGACGATATCGAATGACGGCATGTTTTTACTCCCGAACCGCAGGGCTTACTTCCCGCGGGATTTCGCCAGATTACCTGCAATGCGCATGCGCAACGCATTGAGCTTGATGAAGCCCGCCGCATCGGCTTGGTTGTACGCACCGCCATCATCATCAAAAGTCGAAATCTTCATGTCGAACAGCGAATCAGTCTTCGACTCGCGGCCCACCACCATCATGGTGCCCTTGTAAAGTTTGAGGCGCACGGTGCCGTTGACCGTCTTCTGCGACTCATCGATCAGTACCTGCATCAGCTTGCGCTCGGGGCTGAACCAGTAACCGTTGTAGATCAGGCGTGCGTAACGCGGCATCAAATCATCTTTGAGCGCCAGCACTTCGCGATCCATGGTGATCGACTCTATCGCGCGGTGCGCCTTCCAGATGATGCTGCCGCCGGGCGTCTCGTAACAGCCGCGCGACTTCATGCCGACGTAGCGGTTCTCGACCATGTCGAGACGGCCGATGCCGTGTTTGCCACCGATGGTGTTTAGTTCGGTCAGGATACTGGCCGGTGACATTTTCTTGCCATCGATAGCCACGATGTCGCCTTTCGCAAACGTCAGTTCGATCACTTGTGGCTTGTTCGGCGCTTTTTCGGGCGAGACGGTGATGCGCCACATCGAATCCTCGGGCGAAAAATTCGGGTCTTCGAGAATGCCGCCTTCATAGCTGATATGCAGCAGGTTGGCGTCCATCGAATAGGGCGCACCGCCACCGCTTTTGCCAACCCGGCGTTTCTTGAAATCAACCGGGATGCCGTGCTTGTCGGCATAGGCGAGCAACTTGTCGCGCGACAGCAAATCCCATTCGCGCCAGGGTGCGATCACCTTGACGTTGGGCATCAGGGCGTAGGCACCAAGCTCGAAACGTACCTGATCGTTGCCCTTGCCGGTGGCACCATGCGAGATGGCGTCGGCCTTGACCTTGCGCGCGATGTCGATCATGCGCTTGGCGATTAGCGGACGCGCAATCGAGGTGCCAAGCAGGTATTCACCTTCATACAGTGTGTTGGCGCGGAACATCGGGAACACGAAGTCGCGCACGAATTCTTCCTTGAGGTCATCAATGAAGATGTTTTCTTTCTTGATGCCCATCATGAGCGCTTTGGCGCGCGCCGGTTCGACTTCTTCGCCCTGGCCGATGTCGGCGGTGAAAGTGACCACCTCGCAGTGGTAGACATCTTGCAGCCATTTGAGGATGACCGAAGTGTCGAGGCCACCGGAGTAGGCCAGGACTACTTTGTTGATCTTGTTGTCCGCGGTGCTGGCGGCACTGGCCGATTTTGCGGTGCTGCTTTTTGCTTTGCTCATTTTCCTGAATGTCCTTGCGTCTTCTCTTTAGGCTTCCACTTTTCCCAACAACAAATATTCCATCAATGCCTTTTGCACATGCAGCCGGTTCTCGGCCTCCTCCCACACCACGCTGTGCGGCCCATCGATCACTTCGGCTTCGACTTCCTCGCCGCGATGCGCCGGCAGGCAGTGCATGAACAGAGAATCAGCTTGCGCGATTTTCATCATCTCGCCATCGACACACCAGTCGGCGAAAGCTTTTTTGCGTTCTTCATTCTCCGCTTCAAAGCCCATGCTGGTCCACACATCGGTGGTGACCAGGTGCGCACCACGTGCTGCATCCATCGGATCGGCAAATTCTTCGAAGTGATTCTTGCCGAACAAGCCAGCGCGCTCCGGTTCAATTTCATAACCCGGCGGCGTTGACACATGCACATTGAAGTCAAGCACCTCGGCTGCTTGCAACCAGGTGTTGCACATGTTGTTGGAATCGCCGATCCATGCGACCGTCTTGCCCTGGATCGAGCCGCGCTGCTCGATGTAGGTGTAGATGTCGGCCAGCACCTGGCAAGGGTGGTACTCGTTGGTCAGACCATTGATCACCGGCACACGCGAGTGGGCGGCGAAGCGCTCGATGATATCCTGCTCAAAGGTGCGGATCATCACGATATCGACCATGCGGCTGAT
>JANNCZ010000471.1:0-3046 GCA_031387185.1 Burkholderiales bacterium | reverse complement strand
GAGAAATAGCATGCGCAAACCGGCCTACTGTCTCAACTGCGACGACGGCACGCTGCTGCAATTTGGCACGCGCGACATCACTGAAACCATTGAGGGGCTTCGAACGACGGTGCGAGCGCTTCGAGGATGGCATTGCCCGGTGTGTGGCGAAACAGAGTTCGTTAAAGGCACCGGCGATGCGGATCGATACAGCGCAGCGCTAACGGCTTTACGCGCAAGAGTCACTGCGCGCCGCGCGGCCGAGTTGCGGTCGATCCGCAAAAAACTCGGTCTCAAGCAAGCCGAGGCGGGGCGCATGTTCGGCGGCGGCGTCAATGCCTTCAGCGAATACGAGCGCGGCAAAACGCAGCCGCACAAATCCACTGTGCTGTTGTTCCGGCTGCTCGACAAGCATCCGGATTTGCTGGCTGAATTGCGTCCGTAACGTTCCGCACACGAGCCATGCCCTGAGAGCCGCTTTGGGTGCGCCTCATCACCGCATGTCCTCCAACAACCGTACTGGGAGCGGCTCTCAAGCCGGTGCATTGTTGAATTACAACGCCGCCAAAATCAATCGTGTCAGCGATACACCCCATCCCACTGCCCCGGCGCCACTTCCGCGCTCGTGCCATCAGCACTCACGTTCGGGCGATTGAGCGAGAAGATGCTCTCGGCATTGATCACTGCGTAGTCCATGTAGCCCAGGCGCGCGATAGGACGCATCGCGCCGAGATCGACCAAGCCGTCACGGATGAAGCGGTCGTCGATGTAGACGCCCACGACGATGCCGATGATGCCGGTCTGCGTTTGGCCTTCGGGCGCGGGCAGGTCGATCACTTTCCATACCTTGCATTCAAACGCCGCCGGGCTTTCAGCGACGCGCGGCACGTTGACGTGTTGTGACGGCGCGGGCGTGAGACCGGCGAGCGCAAATTCATCGACGCCGCGCGTGACCGGCGCAGAGCTCAGGTTCATCTGGTCACGCAGTTCGTAGGTGGCGATGGAGCAGGTGAATTCGCCGGTCTCTTCGATGTTGCGCAGCGAGTCCTTGCGGCCTGACGATGAGAACATGACGAGCGGCGGGCGGTCGCCCATGGCGTTGAAGAAGCTGTAGGGCGCGAGGTTGTGCACGCCCTCTTTACTGGTGCTGGCGATCCAGCCGATCGGGCGCGGCACGGCGAGGGCCTTGAACGGATTGAAGCGCAGGCCGTGATTGTTGGCGGCGGTGTCGTAGTGCATGAATGGCGTGTCCGAACTGGAAGAGTGAGTGATGGGAGGGAGGTAACTGCCCCGCTGTTATGGAGCAGCAGCGGGGCATGGCATGCCCGATTGAGACGGTTCAAGGATCAACCACGCGCAAGCCGCAGTGCGCGCTGAGCGGTTTGAAATCGCGGTCGTTGTGGAGCAATTGGACTTTCTCGTGAATGCAGAACGCGGCGATCAGCACATTCACAGGCTTGCGAATCGTGATGCCTCTCTGGCGCAGGCGGCGGTACATGGTGGCAGCAGCAATGCAGTTCTCGCGCCCGCCCAGCGCAACGCAACGCAGGGGAACAGCGCCAACGCCCTTTCAGCTTGCGAAAAATATTTGTCGAGGCGGAAACCCTGCAACACTTCCTGCGTGATCAGATCGCCGCCGAGAATGTCGTCTTCACCATTGTCAAGCGCGGCGCGCAGCCATTCCACCTGGGGATTGACCGCGCCATTGAAGTGATCAATCCACACCGACGAATCGACCAGAACCAGGTTTGCCATCTACGCAGATCTCGATCAAGCGCGCGCAGGCACGGTGCGCATGGCGTCGAGGTCACCTTCCCATTTGAGCTTGCCGCCGAGAGCCAGCACCTTTTGGTAGGCGCGCTTGCGCGCCAAAATCTTGAGTGCGGCCTCGACGGTTTCTTTTTTGGTGACGTAGCCGCCCGCCTTCATTGCCGCAGCCATGAGTTTGTCATCGATTTCGATATTGGTGCGCATGCCTGCATGTCATGTGTATTGAAAGGTATTAGTATACACATATCGCCGGGGTTTGACTGCTCGCTACAATTCCATTTTCACTGCTCCGGGATTCCACCATCATGGCCATCACCCCCGAAGGCGCCCTGCTCTGGCAACCCTCCGCCGCCCGCATCGAGAAGGCACAGCTCACCGCCTACATGGCGTGGCTGGAACAAACGCGCGGCTTGAAATTCACTGACTATCACGCACTGTGGCAGTGGTCAGTCGACGAGGTCGAGGCGTTCTGGGCGAGCATCTGGGATTTTTACGCGATTACCCATTCCGCGCCATACACAACGGTGCTCGAGGCCCGCACCATGCCGCGCACCAAATGGTTCACCGGCAGCAAACTCAATTACGCCGAGCACGCGTTGCGTCACGCCGATGGCGCCAAGCCTGCGATCATTTTCCAGTCGGAACTGAAGCCACGCGCCGAGGTGTCGTGGGACGAGTTGAAGCGGCAGGTAGCGGCGGTCGCCAACACGCTCAAGGCACTCGGCGTGCAGCCGGGCGACCGCGTGGTGGCCTACATGCCGAACATTCCGCAGACCGTGGTGGCGTTGATGGCAGTGGCGAGCATCGGCGCGATCTGGTCGTCGGCCTCGCCCGACATGGGCCATGTGTCGGTGATCGACCGCTTCAGGCAGATTGAGCCCAAAGTTATTTTCGCAGTGGATGGCTATCGCTATGGCGGCAGGGATTTCGACCGGCGCGGTATCGTGCGCGAAATCATCGCTGCACTGCCGTCGGTTGAGAAAGTGATTCTGGTGCCCTATCTGGATGAGGGCATTGCGGCCTCTGCGCTGGACGATTCCTCAAGCCACGCAGCGCACACCATGCTCTGGGCCGAGGGCCTCGCCACCCCCGGCCCGCTCACGTTTGAGCAAGTGCCGTTCGATCACCCTCTCTGGGTGGTGTATTCATCCGGCACCACCGGCATGCCCAAACCCATCGTGCATGGTCACGGCGGCAGCATCATCGAAGCCTTGAAGTCCAACGGCCTGCATCTCGACCTCCTCAAGGGCGACCGCTTCTTTTGGTATTCATCGACCAACTGGATCATCTGGAATCT
>JANNCZ010000468.1:0-6471 GCA_031387185.1 Burkholderiales bacterium | reverse complement strand
GCCCGAGGCGCGGATGGCACTGTGGTTTGCCAGCGGTTCGGCCTGGCTGGTGACGCTTACGATCGGCTTCGCCAACACCACCCTGCATCATGAGCACGCGATGCTGGCGCTGCTGGCGCTGGCATTGGCGGTGAATTCACGCGCCACGTCTGCTCAACCGGCAGGTGCCGACCCGCGGCCGGACCATGCGCGGGCCTGAACTGACGTTGCTCATGGCGGGCCTCTCGCGGCCGATGTTGTACTTTTACGAAACCGTGTCGCCGATTGAGCGCTGGCCGCGCGCATGAGTCGCGCTGCCATTCCACAGCGCATCTTGGTGATTCGCCGTGACAACATCGGCGACCTGGTGCTGACCACGCCCTTGATTCGCGCGTTGCGTCAACACCATCCTGACGCCTGGATTGGCGCGCTGGTCAATGGTTACAACGCGCCGGTGTTGCAGGGCAATCCTGACCTCGACGCGATTTATGCCTACGACAAAGCCAAGCATCGGCCCCAGGAATCGCGGCTGCCGGTGTACGCGAACACGGCGCGCCTGTTGTGGCGTCTGCGCGCGGCGCGCATTGATCATGTGATCCTGGCCGGGCCGGGCGCGCAGCGCCACGCGTGGCACATGGTGCGCTGGCTGGGCGCGCGCAGCGTGACGGGTTTCACCACGGAACAGTTTGCGCCGCGCGGCATCAACCAGCCGGTGGCGTATGGCGACGGTGCCCTGTTGCACGAAGCCGCTGACGTGTTTCGCCTGCTGGCGCCATTTGGCATCGAGGGGACGCCACCGGCCTGCGTGCTGCTGCCGGATGCAGCAGTGGCCGCGAGCCTGCGGCATGCTGTGGCCAGCGCGCCCGGCGCGGCCTCCGCGCAGCGACCCTTGGTCGGCGTGCACCTGAGTGCGCGGCGCGTCACACAACGCTGGGCCGCAGGCCGGTTTGCCGAACTGATGCGTGAGCTGCATGCCCGCACCGGGGTGCGCTTTGTGCTGTTTTGGTCGCCCGGCGCGGCGGATGACCCGCAACATCCGGGCGATGACGCGCGCGCGCGCGCAGTGCGGTCTTTGCTGCCTGCCGGGTTCCCGGTAGTGCCGCTGCCCACCGGGCGGCTCGAGCAACTGATTGCCGGACTGTCACTGTGTGATGCCGTGATTCTCGCCGACGGCGGTGCGATGCATCTGGCGGCGGCTCTGGGAAAACCGCTGATCGCCTTGTTCGGTGACTCGCCGGTGGCGCGCTGGCGGCCTTGGCGGGCGCAGCATGAAATCGTGCAGGCCGCGACCGGCGATGTCGCCGATGTGACGGTTTTGAATGTGATGCAGGCCTGGGAGCGGCTCTCACCAAGGGTGTTGGCGGCATAGCCGCGAAAAAGCGCTGGCACCAACGCTGTTCGGGCCATCGTGCGCTTGCTCGTGCCTGTTCGCGTGGTCGTGCGTGCTCGTGCGCTTGTTCGTGCTTGTTCGTGCTTGTTCGTAGTGGTGCGCAGCGCCCGCTTGACCAGGCTTCAGGGTGTAGCAGGCACAACACCCGGGCCAGCTGGCGGTGGCCCGTCGAGTTGCGGCACATACTCGGGAATCAGGCGTTGCAACTCGCGTTTGATTGTGCTTTCAGTGCCGCCACTCCCCTCCCCTTCAAGCCAGGCCAACACCGGCGCGAGCCACGCTGCGTTTGGCACGGCACCGGGCCGCGCTATGCGCAACTTGCTGTGCGGGGTGGGCAGGGTCGATTCGCTGCCGGCGAGCAATTCTTCGTACAGTTTTTCGCCCGGACGCAGACCGGTAAACTCGATGCGCACATCTTCTTCGGCGAGGCCCGACAAGCGAATCATCTCGCGCGCGAGGTCGACGATTTTGACCGGATCACCCATGTCGAGAACGAAGATCTCGCCGCCCGCACCCATCAGCCCGGCTTGCAGCACCAACTGCGCCGCCTCCGGGATCGACATGAAATAGCGCACGATATCCGGGTGGGTCACCGTGACCGGGCCGCCGCGCGCGATCTGCTCGCGGAATTTCGGAATGACGCTGCCCGTGGAGCCGAGCACATTGCCGAAGCGCACCATGATGAACCGCGTCCCGGCCGGCGCATCGAGCGCCTGGCACACCAGTTCGGCAAGCCGTTTCGAGGCGCCCATTACATTGGTTGGATTGACCGCCTTGTCGGTCGAAATCAGGACGAACCTGGCAGCGCCCGCATCGATCGCGGCGCGGCCGGTGACATAGGTGCCAAGCGCGTTGTTGGTCAGCGCCTCCCAGGCGTTTTCGTTTTCCATCAGCGGCACGTGTTTGTAGGCGGCAGCGTGAAATACCGCCACCGGCCGGTGCAGTGCCATCAGCGGCGCGATGCGCGCGCGGTTGCGCACGTCGGCAATCGCGCACACCAGCGGCAGGGCGGGCGCAACACGCTGCAATTCCTCACTCATGGTGTACAGCGCCAGTTCGCTGCTCTCGACCAGCACCAGCTTTTGCGGCTTGAAGCGTGTGATTTGCCGCACCAGTTCGGCTCCAATCGAGCCACCGGCACCGGTAATCATCACGGTGTGGCCGGACAGCAGTGCGGTCAGGCCGGCGTTGTCGAGCACCACAGGGTCGCGCCCGAGCAGGTCGTCGAGCTCCACTTTGCGAATCGCCGATACCTGCACCTTGCCGCTCATCAGGTCGTCAAACGATGGCACCGTCAGGGTATGCAGGCCGGCCTGGCGGCAGGTCTCGACGATGCGCCGCCGCTCACGCGGGCTCGCTTCCGGGCGGGCAATGATGGCGTGGCTGGCCGCGTACCGTTTCGCCGCTGCCGCCAGTCCGGAAAGTGCGCCGGCCACACGCACCTCCTGTACCACGCGCCCGGCCATCAGCGGATCGTCGTCAATCAGTCCGACCACGCGCCAATCGGCTGAGCGCGCCAGTTCCTTGAGCAGATTGACAGCAGCATCACCGGTGCCAATCACCAGCACTGGCGCGCCCTGGGTCTGCAAGGCCCCGAACAAGCGGTACTCCTTCCACGAGCGGTAAGCAAAACGGCTGCCGCCCATGATGAGCACCAGCAGCAAGGGTTCGAGCACAAATACCGAACGCGGCACGCCGGCGATGTTGCCGCTCATCAGCAGCACGAACGGCCCGGCCAGGCTGCCGGTGATGACCGCGAGCATGATGCGCCGCAAGTCGGGCAGTGAGGCAAAACGCCAGACGCCGCGGTAGAGGCCAAACCAGTGAAATGCCAGCGCCTGCACCGGGATGCAGATCGCCATCGCAGTGAGCAGGCTGGCGGTGAACGCATCGGGGATGTCAAGATTCAGACGCAGCCAGTAGGCCAGCACCCAGGCAGCGCATGCGGCTGCCAGATCGTGGCCGAATGCAAGAAGCGAGCGCGGGTTAACTGACGGGAATGTGACCATGGGGATGCAGCTTATAAGGATGCTTGGAAATGCGGGATTGCCAGACACTGCACGCCACAGTGCGGTCGCGCTGCTTACGGTTCCTGGCGCGCTCGACAAAACGCTTGCCAGCGCAGGTCGGTCACTCGCATCAAGGTGCCCAGCAACAGCGCGATTGTCGCAAATAAGGCCACCTGGCCGGCCATCGGGAGACGCAGCGCCCAGCAGGCTGCGCCGGCACAGGCCAGCATCAGCGCGTATTCCATCAACGCGAGGCGCGCGTGCGAGCAGCCCATGCGCACCAGGCGCTGGAAGTAATGCTCGCGGTGGGCCTGCCAGAATTTTTCGCCGCGCGCGATGCGCCGCAACAAGGTCACGCCGGCGTCGGTGATGAAGGGGGCGAACACCAGAGGCGCAAACCACAGCGGCCAGAGGCCGGCCAGCCAGCCGTGGCACCCGAGCGCAGCCGCCAGAAAACCCAAGGGCACCGAGCCGCCATCGCCCATGAAAATGCGCCCCTTGAGATTGAACGGCAGGAACCCGGCTGCGGCGCCGGCGAGGGCCAGGCACAGTGCCGCGAGCGTCGTGTCCAGAGGCCACGCGACCATCGCGTAGGTGGTGAACCCGCTCACCGCCATGCCGCCCGCGAGTCCATTGGTGCCGTCCATAAAGTTGAAAAAATTGGTCACGGCGGCGATGCCGATGGTCATCACCACCAGCGTCAGAAGGCTGGCCCAGACGGCGGCCTCGGGTTGCCCGAATTGCCCGAACTGCCCGATTTGTCCGAGCTGCACCGGCTGACCGATCTGCAATAGCCAGGCCGAGTACAGCGCTGCCACCGCCAGATGCGTGAGCAAGCGCGCGCGGATGGGCAGGCCGTGGCGGTCGTCCGCGAGAGAAACCGCGGTCAGCAGCATGGCCCCCAGCGTGGCCGCCCAGAGCCAGTCACCGGTCTGGATCTGGAACAGGCCGGCCGCCGCCAACACGCCCGTCATGACGGCGAGGCCACCGCTGCGTGGGGTCGGCGCGCTGTGCAGGGAGCGCTCGCCTGGTACATCGACCGCCCAGTTCCAGCCGCTGCGCACCATCAGCCAGGTCAGCGCCGCGCACAGGCACCCCGCCAGCGCAGGCGTAACACACCATGTCAGCAGGGGCAGCATCAGCTGCCTGCGGCCGGTCCGCTGCCTGCGGCGCGGGCGCGCAAGGCGGCTGGAAGATGCGCGCGCAGTGCGTCAATTTGACGCGCCACCACGCGGGTTTCGTCATAGAGATGCAAGGCGCGCGCGCGTCCGGCCGCACCCAGCCGCTGGCGCAACGCCGGGTCGCTGCTTAACTGCATGAGTGCGCGCGCCAGTGCGCCGGCGTCACGCACCGGCGTGAGCAGTCCGGTCTGGCCATCGACCACTTCTTCACGCGAACCGCGAATGTTGGTGGCGACCACTGGTTTGCCCATCAACATGGCCTCGATGATGGTGCGCGGCATGCCTTCGCGATGCGAGGGCAGGGTGAAGATGTCAATCGCGTCGAGCACCTCGGCAATGTCGTTGCGCAACCCGGTCAGGATCAGGCGGGCGCCCAGTGCGGCTTTGGCGGCGGCCAAAGCCGCGTCAATCGCGGCGGCGTGATCGCTGGTCAAGCGCTCACCAACCGCCACAAAAAACGTCGAAGAGCTATGTGCCGCAACGATTTCGGCGGCATCAAGAAATTCCGGATAGCCTTTTTCGGCCACCATGCGTCCGATCATGCAGATCAACACAGCGCCGGGCGGCACACCCCATTCGGTACGCAGACGGGCGCGCAGGTTGTCCGCTGCGGTACCTGCGGGGCCGGCACGCGCGCGGGCGACGCGGGCTGGGTCGAAGTGGGCGATGTTGACGCCGTTACCGATCGCGATGACGCGCGCCGCCGGCAAAAAACGCTTCTCAATGGCGGTGCGCGCATCTTCTTCGCTTTGCGTGAACAGCAGGCTGGTCAGTCTGGCGCCGCACCGTTCGATCCACGTAAACACCGCGCGGCGCAGCGGCGGCATGCCGTCGTGAAAATAAAATCCGTGCGCGGTGTAGACGATCATTGGAATCCCCGCAAGCCTGCCCGCGACGCGCCCCAGCAGCGCCGCCACCGGGGTGTGCGCGTGCAGCACATCGAAGCGTTCGCGCCGGAACAGGCACCACAGGCGGTAGAGCGCGACAGCGCTTTTGAACGGGTTGAGACTGCGCGCAATCGGCAGCGTCTCGATCGCATAACCTGCCGCGCGTAGCGCCGGGACGAACGGGCCGTCCGAACAAACCGCAGTGACTTGCCAACCCTGGGCGCGCATGCCGTCAATCAACGCCGTCAGGAAATGCGTGAGCGTGAAATCGACGGCGCACAGTTGGCAGATCTTGAGCGGCATTAAGGAGTAGGGGGCGGGGGCTGGTGTGGCAAAGCGCAATTCCGACGACAGGATCAGATACAGCAACCGTATAATTATAGGCAGTGAACCACCTGCGGCCCCTCCTGCTGCGACAACTCTCCAGCAGTTTTCTTTCCCATGAAAATATTGGTGACCGGCGCGGCCGGCTTTATCGGCATGCATGTGGCGCAGCGTCTGCTCGCTCGTGGTGATGCCGTGCATGGCCTGGACAATCTCAATGATTATTACGACGTGGCGCTCAAAGAGGCGCGGTTGAGCCGTCTCTCAGCGCTGCCGGCCTTCCGTTTTGAGCGCCTGGATGTGGCTGACCAGGCCGGTATGGCGGCACTGTTCGCGCGCGAGCGCTTTGACCGCGTAGTGCATTTGGCGGCGCAGGCCGGCGTGCGCTATTCGTTGCAGCACCCGCAAGCCTATGTACAGGCCAATCTGGCGGGTTTCGTCAATATCCTGGAAGGATGCCGCCACAACGGCGTGCAACATCTCGTGTATGCCTCCAGTTCGAGCGTGTATGGGGGCAATACCCGGCTGCCGTTCTCCGAGCACGACAACATAGACCATCCGGTGAGTCTCTATGCGGCCACCAAAAAATCCAACGAATTGATGGCGCACGCGTATAGCCATCTGTTTCGCTTGCCAGCCACCGGGTTGCGTTTTTTTACCGTGTATGGGCCGTGGGGCCGGCCCGACATGGCGCTGTTTTT
>JANNCZ010000457.1:0-4278 GCA_031387185.1 Burkholderiales bacterium | reverse complement strand
CTTCCAGGCAATGCCGGCGCTGCCGTAATCGGTAAAGGCGCCATCCAGCGTGCCCTTTTGCAACTGCTCGGCCACTTCGGTGGGGGGCACACCGACTGGCGTGGCACCCATCGCGGCAATGAATTCGCGAATCGCCGGGGTCGAAAAGCGCAGGCGCAGGCCCTTGGCATCTTCGAGCGAGCGGATCGCTTTTTTGGTGGTGTGGACGCCGCCGGGCTGGTGCGTGAACAGGTACAGCACCTTGGTGCCCTTGTGTTCCGCGTCGAGATATTTGGCGCGCAGTTCGGGGTCGTTCAGAATCTTGATGCCGTGCTCGGCGCTAGCGACCAGATAGGGCATGTTGACCAGCTCGGTCAGCGGGAAGCGGCCCGGCGTGGCGCCATGCAGGATGTAGGCGATCTCGGCGGTGCCATCACGCGCAAAGTCAAAATGCTTGGGCGTCGGCCCCATCTGCGCGCCGGGGAAGTGTTTGAAGCTCAAGCGGCCATTGGACTTTTTCTCCAGTTCCTCGCCCCACTTGACCAGATACTGCGACTGAAAATGCTGCGGGCCGACAAAGTTGGCCACCTTGACTTCATATTTTTGCTGTGCGCGCACGATGGCGGGGAAGCCGAGTGTGGCTGCCGCGGTGGCAGCGGCAGAGCCTGCGAGGATGTTGCGCCGGTTGAGGGTCATGTCTGGTCTCCTGGATGAACGAAAAATGGTTCGCGCCTATTGTTATGGCCTCTGCTGAAATGGCGTCTGCTGAACCCTGCAAGAGTGTAGCGCAGCAGACGAAGCTGCCGGTTGGCTCGCTTATACTGCGCCGCCATGAAAAATTCCGCTCCCCGCATTTGCCTGATCCACGCCGTGCGCGTGGCCATCGACCCAGTCGCCGAAGCGTTCAAACGCCTCTGGCCCGAAGCGCAGTTAATGAATCTGCTCGACGACTCACTCTCGGTGGACCACCAGCGTGACGGCGTGCTCACCCCGGCGATGACGCAGCGCTTCGAGACCCTTGGGCGCTACGCCACCACCACCGGTGTCGACGGCATTCTCTTCACCTGCTCGGCGTTCGGCCCGGCGATTGAGTCAGTGCAGCGCCTGCTCGCGCCGCTGCCGGTACTCAAACCCAACGAAGCCATGTTTGTCGAAGCATTTGACGCGGGCAGGAAGCTGGGTTTGCTCGCCTCATTCACGCCCTCTCTTGCACCGATGGCGCAAGAGTTTGCGGCGCTGGCCGCAGCACACGGCAGCAGCGCGACGCTGCACACCGCCTGCGCCCCTGAGGCGATGCCCGCCCTCAATCGTGGCGATGGCGCCGCGCATGATGCGATGCTCGCCGCCGAAGCGCGGACACTGACAGACTGCGATGCCATCATGCTGGCGCAGTTCTCGACCGCTCGGGCGCGTGCCGCTGTGGAGCAAGCGACCGGCAAGCCGGTGCTCACCAGCCCGGACGCGGCGGTGCGTGCGATGCGCGCGGCGCTCGGTTGACCTCGGTAAACGGCGATAAGCACGGCGATAAGCGGCGGTAAACGGCGAACCCGTCACCCGGAACCGGTTACTCGGCCTTGATATTCGCTTCCTTGATCACGCGCGCGTATTTGGCGAGCTGATCGCGCGTGGCGGCTGCCAGCTCCTCAGGCGTGGTGCCGCGCGGCGTCAGCCCCTGTGCCGCGTATTTTTCTTTCAGGTCAGGATCCGCCAAGGCCTTGGCAATCTCGCTCTGCAGTTTGTTGATGATGTCTTTGGGCGTACCGGCCGGGGCCATCACGGTAAACCACGAATTCATTTCGAAGCCGGGCAGGCCGGTGTCGGAAATGGTGGGTGCGTCGGGATAGGCCGGGTGGCGCGTTTTCATCGACACGCCGATCAGTCGCAGCTTGCCGCCGCGCACCATCGGGTTGATGGTGGCGAGGCCTTGCAGGGTGACCGGCACCACGCCGCCAGCAACATCGACCGCCGCCTGCGTCGCACCCTTGTACGGGATGTGGGTCATCGACACCCCGGCTTGCGAGGCAAACATCGCCATGCCAATATGCTGCGGGCTGCCGTTGCCACCCGACGCGTAATTGATTTTTCCGGGTGATGCCTTGGCAGCGGCGATGATGTCGGCCGCAGTTTTGTACGGCGAATTCGGACTGACCGCGAGACCCCACTCGATGGTCGCCGCGAGCGACACTGGGTCGAAATCTTTCAGAATATTCCACGGCAGGTTGGGCGCAATGTGCGGCACCATGGTCATCACGCTGTCGTTGAAGCCGCCGATGGTGTAACCATCGGGCGCGGCTTTGGCGAGCTTGTCGGCACCGATGATGCCGGCCGCACCGGTGATGTTCTCGATCACGATTGACTGACCCAAGCTGACCGACATTTTTTGCGCGAGGATGCGCGCCGCATTGTCGACCGCGCTGCCGGCCGCGAGCGGGATGATCATGCGGATCGGTTTGTTCGGATAGGCGCCTTGCGCGTACGCATGGTTGACGGGCGTCAGGCCGAGAGTGGCTCCCAGAGCGGTTATCAGGGCCATGCGGCCGAGAATGGCTCCCAGAGCGGTTCTGCGGGGTGTTTGCCGGGTTGTTTGTAAAGTGACCGTCAGTGAATGGGTCATGTGCGTCTCCTTGGCGGATTGGTTCAAATCAATGCAGCGATACCCAGATCCGCTGCGAGCTTGTCCAGAATGACGTTAAGCGCGGGTGGAATCGGGATGCCGTTCTTGGCGTAGTCGATACGCTTCATGTTGGACTGCTCGCCCGGCACCCAGATGCGCTCGACGCCGGGCATGCGCTCGCTCGCGCGCAGATCGCGCACGACGGTGTCCACCCGCTTTTTGAATTCCGTCACGTCGCCGAAAGCCGCCGGATCGATCGCCATGATGGCTTGCCCGGTGTTGCTCGCGGTGCTGTCGTCGTGATTGAAGTCGATCACCTCCTTGCCCATCGCCGCGCCATTGAGCGTGCCTGCGAGCAGACCGATGATGAGGGCGAGGCCATAGCCCTTGTAGCCGCCGACCGGCAACAGGAAGCCTTCGTCAGCACGCTTGGGGTCGAGCAATGGCCGGCCATCGCGCTCAACCATCCAGCCTTCGGGCATCATTTCGCCGCGCTGTGCGAGGGTCTTGACCTTGCCGAACGAGGCGACTGTGGTTGCCATGTCGAGCACCACCGGCGCTTCTTCCCCGGCCGGAATCGCGCAGGCAATCGGGTTGGTCGAGAGCAGCATGGTGAGACCACCGAAGGCCGGCAGATGGTTGGCGTTGCCGACCGCGAAGTAAAGGCCGAGCATGTCGTGCTTGAGCGGCATGCGCGCATAGAGCGAGGCCGGGCCGGCGTGATTGGAGTTCATTGAGCCGACCCAGGCGATGCCAGCGGTGCGTGCTTTTTCAATCGCCAATTCGGCAGCGCGTTTCATCACCAGATGACCCATGCCGTTGTCGCCGTCAATCAGCGCCATCGCCGCACGCTCCTGCACCACGCGGATGTTCGGATTGAAATTGACGCCACCACCCTTGAGCCGGCGGATATACGGCACCAGACGGATCACGCCATGGCCATCCGAGCCTTGCAGGTCGGCCTCGGCCATCAACTCGCCAAGCACACGCGCGTCGCTCGCGGGCAGGCCGGTTTTGATAAAAGCCATGGTGATGAATTCGCCGAGGCGTGCGAGCGGCACGCGCAAAGAAGCGCTCATGTGTTCAAACCCTCTTGTGCGAGCCGCACCCTGGACACGTTTGGCTCATTGTGCTCATTTAGAATGACTGGCGCGCGGATGTATCGGTACGGAGCATCCGTACGGATCAATCGGCAGCGCCATCTGACATTACACCTACACTGAAAGCCGCCGCATTATGAACGACTCGCCACAACAACTCATGCAGGACAAACTCGCCATCGTTGAGACGGTACAGAACTGGGCGGTGTGGCGTGACGCCGGTGATTGGGAACGCTTCAAGACGGTGTGGCACGACGACGGCTGGATGTCGGCGACCTGGTTTCAGGGACCGGCACTGGCGTTTATCGAAGTGAGCCAGAAGGGTTTCGACAATGGCGTGTCGATCCTGCATTTCCTTGGCGGCACCAGCGTCGACGTGCAAGGCAAGCGCGCGATTGCGCAAACCAAGATGACGATCAACCAGCGTGCCACGGTCGACAATACCGAAGTCGATGTGGTCTGCACCGGGCGCTTTTACGATTTTTTCGAACAGCGCAATGTGGGCGGCCAAGACGTGTGGAAGATCGTGCGCCGTCAGCCGATTTACGAAAAGGACCGCATGGATGTGGTCAGTCCTTCCTCCAT
>JANNCZ010000453.1:0-2382 GCA_031387185.1 Burkholderiales bacterium | reverse complement strand
CTGTTTCGCCGCGCTGTTGACTGCGGCCTCGGCACCTTCAAGGCGCACGGTCAACTCTGCATCGTGATGCGCCGTCGCGGTAATAGGCAGCGGCAGGCCGCCCCACTCGTTGAGTTTGTTGATCACCGCGCCCTGGTCACGCATACCCAGCCGCAGCGTGCGGCTCGCCACCGGCGCGGGCAGCACCTTGAGCGAGACTTCGAGGATCACACCAAGCGTGCCCATCGACCCTGCCATCAGGCGCGAGACATCGTAGCCCGCGACGTTCTTCATCACCTGACCGCCGAAGGACAGCACATCGCCCTTGCCATCGATGATCTTGCAGCCGAGCACGTAGTCGCGCACGGCACCGTAGTAGCCATTGTTGGCGGCGCGGCGCGGGCCCGAGAGGCCACTCGCGATGGCACCGCCAAAGGTGGCGTTGCCGGCAAAGTAAGAGGGCTTCGTTTGGGCCGAGCCACCAAAGTACGGTGGCTTCGTTTCGCCCGAGCCACCAAAGTACGGTGGCTCAAAGGGAAGAATTTGTCCGCTGCCGGCAAGCGCCTTTTCGACGTCAGCCAGCGGCGTGCCGCAACGCGCGGTAATTACCAACTCGGTCGGCTCATATGCCGCAATGCCTTGGTGGGAGCGGGTCTCCAGCACTTCCCCCTCGGTGGCATTGCCATAGAATGCTTTGGAACCCGAACCCACGATGCGCAGCGTGCGCTGCGCGGCCACCGCTGCCTTGACGGCATCGACCAGTTGTTCAATCGCCATCAAAACCTCGGCAACTCGGGATGCGGCAAGCTGCCACCCTTGATATGCATGCCGCCAAACTCGGCGCAGCGATGCAAGGAAGGAATGTTCTTGGACGGGTTCAACAGCCCCTTGGCATCAAACGCACTCTTGAGTGCGCGAAACACCACGAGCTCGTTCGCACCAAACTGCACGCACATCTGGTTGATCTTCTCGATGCCGACCCCATGCTCGCCGGTCACTGTACCGCCGAGCTCGATGCATTTGAGCAGCACTTCATTGGCAAATTCTTCGGTGCGGTGCAGTTCGTCCGGGTTGTTGGCGTCGAACAGAATCAGCGGATGCAAATTGCCGTCACCGGCGTGAAACACGTTGGGGCAGCGCAGGCCGTACTTTTTTTCCAGCGCGGCGATGAAATTGAGAATCGTGCCGAGACCCTTGCGCGGAATCGTGCCGTCCATGCAGTAGTAATCGGGTGAGATGCGGCCCACGGCGGGGAACGCGGCCTTGCGCCCGGCCCAGGCTTTGAGGCGCTCGGCCTCATTCTGCGAGACGGTGAGTCTGGTCGCGCCAGATTTGGAGAACACGGCCTTCATGCGGCCGATTTCCTCTTCCACTTCTTCGGGCGTGCCGTCGGATTCGCACAGCAGAATCGCAGCGGCACCAAGGTCGTAACCGGCATGCACGTACTGCTCGACCGCTGCGGTCGCGGGTTTGTCCATCATCTCCAACCCAGCCGGGATGATGCCGGCCGCGATGATGTCGGCGACCGCGTTGCCGGCTTTCTCCACCGTGTCGAACGACGCGAGAATCACCTGCGCCTTCTCCGGCTTGGGTACCAGCTTGACCGTGACTTCCGTCGTCACCGCGAGCATGCCCTCGCTGCCGATCACCACCGAGAGCAGATCGTAGCCCGGCACGTCAAGGGCTTCAGAGCCGAACTCGATGGCCTCGCCCTCCATCGTGAAACCGCGTACGCGCAACACGTTGTTGACCGTGAGGCCGTATTTGAGGCAATGCACACCGCCAGAGTTTTCAGCGACGTTGCCGCCGATGCTGCACGCGATTTGCGAGGATGGATCAGGAGCGTAGTAGAGACCAAGATGGGCGACGGCTTCCGAGATCGCAAGGTTGCGCACCCCCGGTTGCACCCGCGCCGTGCGCGCTGCCGCATCGACCGAAAGAATCTTGTTGAACTTGGCGAGTGACAGCAGCACGCCATCGCCCATCGGCAGCGCGCCACCAGAGAGGCCGGTGCCTGCGCCGCGCGGTACCACCGGCACGTCAAGCTCATGGCAGGTCTTGAGAATGCGCGCGACTTGTTCTTCAGTGTTGGGCAAGGCCACCACCATCGGCACCTGACGGTAGGCCGAGAGACCGTCGCATTCGTAAGGGCGTGTGTCTTCGGCGTCGTAGAGCACCTGCGCCTCGGGCATGAAGGCGCGCAGCGCGGTGACCACGCGGGTTTGACGCAGCAGGTCGATCAGATTGGAGGAAGCAGGAGCATTCATTTACCGGGCCGAGTAAAAGGCATGACCGCTCGGGATAGCGGTCACCATCAACAAGCTTGTCCGAATGGAATGTTTGCCAGCAGTGTTGTCATTTGCGCCGCAAACCACTGTGTATGCGCGAGCCTCTGCCTGGAAA
>JANNCZ010000394.1:0-7535 GCA_031387185.1 Burkholderiales bacterium | reverse complement strand
GCGAGATTGACAGTGATGCGGCGTGCGGGGAATTCAAACCCGGCGTTTTGCAGTGCTGCACGCACGCGGTCTTTCGATTCCTTCACCTCGGTTTCGGGCAGGCCGACGATGTTGAACATCGGTAGACCGCCCGCCAAATGCACTTCGACAATGACTTCGTGCGCGGCCATGCCGGCCAGCGCGCGCGAGGCGAGAATGGCAACCGCCATGCTCTATTGCGCCACGCCGCGTTTTTCGATATCAGCGAGCCGCGCTTCGAGCGCGGCCAGCTTCTCGCGCGTGCGCGCCAGCACCTCGGCCTGCACGTCGAACTCTTCGCGCGTGACCAAATCCATTTTGGCGAACGACTGGGACAGCATCGCCTTCAGGTTTTTTTGTGCGTCGGCCGCAGGCGTGTTGCGGAGAAGGGCTGCGACTTTGCCATTTAGGTCGTCAAAAAATGTTGGATTCATGGTGTTGGAACAGAAACGTGCGTGAGGGAAGGCGCAGTCTAGCAGCGCAGGCAATATCGCGCGAAATCTGTTCAGTCAATCCCATTTGGTGCTACTTGGTGAGCATCTTGGCGAGCTTGGTGGTGCTCATCTCGGTGCCTCTTTGTGCTTCTTGGTACCCTGTGGCGCTTCTCTTAGCGCTTCTTTTGCATGCCCGCCATCTGCGACTGGCGAAAACCGCTTACAAAAAACCGGTTACAGTCAGTTAGCTTGCCCGGCCGCCTCAACGCGTGTCTGGCCCACGACATTGAACGGAGACCCTGCCGATGCGTCACACCCTGCGTCCCCTTGCCATCGCCCTTGCCGCCGCCGCGCTTTTCATGCTGGCTGCCGCCCAAACGTCCGCCCAGACCTACCCGAACAAACCGATCCGTCTGGTGGTGCCCTATTCCACCGGTACCAGCACCGACGTGCTGGGCCGGCTGTACGCGCAGAAACTCGGGGACTTGCTCGGCCAGACCATCATCGTCGACAACAAGGCCGGCGCAGGAGGCAACATCGCCGGCGAGGCGGTCGCGCGTGCCGCGCCGGATGGCTACACCCTCACGCTGTCCACCAGCGCCGTACACGCGACCAATCCGGCGCTGTACGCCAAGCTGCCGTTTGACCCCATCAAGGATTTCAGCCACGTCACGCTCATCGCCTCTGCGCCCAACATGCTGGTGGTCAATCCGAAAATTCCCGCCCGCAACATGGCCGAACTGATTGCCTATGCCAAGGCCAACCCCGGCAAACTGACCTACATCTCGGCCGGGTCGGGCACGTCGCCGCACATGGCCGGGGCGCTGCTGCAGTCCATGGCCGGCATCGACATTGTTCACGTGCCGTACAAGAACATCAGCCAGGGGCTCGCCGACCTGTTCGGCGGGCAGGTGTCGATGACCTTCTATCACGTGCCGGTGATCTATCCCCACGTCAGGGACGGCAAGGTGCGTGCTCTGGGCGTCGCCACACGCGAGCGCAGCGCGATTGCGCCTGAAGTGCCGCCTATCGCCGAGACCGTACCGGGCTTTGACATCAAGCCGTGGTGGGGTGTCAGCGGGCCTGCGGGCATGCCGCAAGAGGTGGTGGACAGGATCTACAGCGCCACCAGCACCATTCTCCGGGACAACGACACGAAGCAGCGTTATGCCGCGATGGGAATGGACGCGCCGCTCATGACAGTGAAGGAATTCAACGACTTCACCGTTTCTGAGCTGGCCAAGTGGACCAAGATCGTCCGGGACTCCGGGGCGAAGGTGGAGTGACTGAGCGCCCAGTCTGCCTGCGTTGCGAAAATCTGACACTCGTCTTTAACTCGCGGAGAATGCGGGAGTAAAAATTGCGGTTACGCGCGATGCCGTGTAGTATCCACAGCGTCAACGAAGACACACGCCAGAGCCGCTTTCAGAGCGGCTCTGTTGCATTTAGGGGTGACAAGCGCACCAACTAAATGCACAAGTCGATGTTTTGCACAATTGCGGTGCGAATCAAGCGGCGGGGTGCAAGAACCTCACAAGAGCTTAGGGTCAGACAGGCGTCTGGCACGTATTCTGCATTCGGCTTTATGTGCTTTCAATGTTTCATTAACGGGAATTAACCATGCGCAAAATTTTTCTCATCGCCGTAGCCGCCAGCGCGTTTGCCGCGCCCGCTGCCTACGCGCAGTTTTCGGCCAACATCGGTGCTGTGACTGACTACCGCTTCCGCGGCATTTCGCAGACCAACAAAAAGCCGGCGCTGCAGGGCGGCCTTGACTACGCGTTCTCCAATGGCCTGTATGTCGGCACTTGGGCCTCGATGGTGACCAAAGATTTGTACCCCGCCGGTGCAGGTTTGGAAGTGGACTTTTATGGCGGCTGGAAGAAAGAGCTCGCCAAAGACTTCACGCTTGACTTGGGCGTGCTGTACTACTGGTACCCGAGCGCTGCTTACTACACATACGGCGCAGCCGGCACCGCCAATACTGCGAAATCAGGCAACAAGTTCAACAACACTGAGCTCTATATTGGCGCCTCGTACAAATGGCTCTCGGCCAAGTACTCCTACGCCACGTCCAATTACTTCGGCGCCACCTCACAGGCCTACAACGGAGCACTGTTCGGCGTGAACTCCAACAACGTCAACACCGGCAACACTACTGGCCCGGCGACCGGCGGCTCGTCCAAGGGTTCCAGCTATCTGGACCTGTCAGCAAACTATGAATTCGCAGACAAGTGGACCCTCAACGCCCACGTTGGCGTGCTGCGCGTCAAAACCTTTACTGGTTTGTCGTACAACGATTACAAGCTCGGCGTAACTTATGACGCAGGTTGGGCGTCCTTGTCGGCTGCTGTCATCAGTACGACGGCAAAATCCGAGTTCTACCGCGTGCCGACCCCGGCATCGGTCGCGACCCCGTCGCCAGCGTCTGGCTCCACCACTGACCCGACGCGTCCCACTCTGGTGATTGGCATTCTCAAGACCTTCTGATCTTCACCTAGCTCTGACGAAAAAGCCGCCTTCGCGCGGCTTTTTGTTTGTGGGCGATCGGGAGTGGTTATTGCGCTCCGCGCTGGCATGGAAGCTGCTCACGCAAGGACAAGAGATTCGTTTCACTCTTGTTTTGCAGTCCAACGTGAGGAGGTTCATATGAAATTGGTAACAGCCATCATCAAGCCGTTCAAGCTTGACGAGGTGCGTGAGGCGCTGTCCGCCATTGGCGTGCAGGGCATCACGGTCACCGAAGTCAAAGGCTTTGGGCGTCAAAAAGGGCACACCGAGCTCTATCGCGGCGCGGAGTACGTGGTCGATTTTCTGCCCAAGGTAAAGATCGAGGCTGCTGTCAAGACCGAACTGGTCGAGCAGGTCATCGAGGCCATCGAAAAATCCGCCAACACCGGCAAGATCGGTGACGGCAAGGTGTTTGTGTTCGATCTCGAACAAGTCATTCGCATCCGCACCGGTGAAACCGGCGCCGAAGCGCTGTAAAGGAGGCATCATGAAAAAACTGTTTTCCAAAATGGGTGTGGCCGGTGCGCTGGCAGCATTCCTGTTGACCGGCACCGGCATTGCGCCGTTTGCGGCCAGCGCGTTGGCGCAGGACAAGCCTGCCGCCGAAGCCAAGAAGGACGATGCCAAGCCTGCGGAAGCCCCCAAGGCGGATGCTGCCAAAGCTGAGCCAAAGAAGGACGATGCCAAAGCCGCAGCACCTGCAGCCGCGACCGCAGCACCAGCCGCTCCGGCTGCGGCGCCAGCCCTGCCTGCACCGAACAAGGGCGACACCACCTTCATGTACATCGCAACGATCCTCGTGATCATGATGACCATTCCCGGCCTCGCGCTCTTCTATGGTGGCCTGGTGCGCACCAAGAACATGCTCTCGGTGTTGATGCAGGTGTTCGTCACCTTCTGCCTGATTTCGATCCTGTGGGTGGTGTACGGCTACAGCGTCGCGTTCACCGGCGGCAGCCCGTTCTTCGGTGGCTTTGGCAAACTCTTCCTCGACGGGGTTTCACTCGATGGCGGTGGTGCGACCTTCTCCAAGGGCGTCTACATTCCCGAAATGATGTTCGCGCTGTTCCAATTGACCTTCGCCTGCATCACGCCCGCGCTGATCGTCGGTGCCTTCGCCGAGCGCATGAAGTTTTCCGCAGTGTTGTGGTTCATGGCGCTGTGGTTCACCTTCGCCTATCTGCCGATGGCGCACATGGTGTGGTACTGGGACGGCCCGGATGCATTCAAGGATGCAGCGACCCTCAAATCAGCCACTGAAGCGGCCGGCTGGCTGTGGGCCAAAGGCGCACTCGACTTCGCAGGGGGCACCGTGGTGCACGTCAACGCTGGTATTGCAGGTCTCGTCGCCGCGTTCGTGGTCGGCAAGCGCATTGGCTACGGCAAGGAAGCCATGACCCCGCACAGCCTCACGATGACCATGATTGGCGCTTGCCTGCTGTGGATCGGCTGGTTCGGTTTTAACGTCGGCTCCAACCTCGAAGCCAACGGCATTGCTGCACTCGCCTTCGTCAACACGCTTGCTGCAACTGCAATGGCTACTTTGGCCTGGCTGTTCTTCGAGAACCTGATCAAGGGCAAGCCCTCGATGCTGGGCGCCGCCTCTGGTGCTGTGGCTGGTCTGGTGGCCATTACCCCGGCCTGCGGTTTCGTTGGCATCAAGGGCGCACTGGTAATCGGCTTTGTTGCCGGGGGCCTGTGCCTGTGGGGCGTGACCGGTCTCAAGCGCATGCTCGGTGCAGACGACGCACTCGACGTGTTTGGCGTGCATGGCATCGGCGGCATCTGGGGCGCTATCGCCACCGGCATCTTCGCCGCGCCGTCACTCGGTGGCCAAGGCCTGATCGACTGGGTCAAGGGCGCTGCCGATCCCAACTACGACATGATGGCGCAGGTGACCGCGCAGTTGTGGGCAGTGGGCACGGCCATCGTTGTCTCTGGTGTCGTGTCGCTGGTCGCGCTCAAGATCATCGACATGGTGATCGGCCTGCGCGTGGCTGAAGACGAGGAGCGCGAAGGTCTCGACGTCTCCTCGCACGGTGAGACCGCGTATCACATGTAAGCTCAGATTAACCCTTGGGTAAACCTTGCCCGGTAAGCACTCGGGCAATCCCAAGGGCAGCAGCGCAGAAGGCGGCGGGCGGTAGCCGCTGCCGGATGCGACAGTCTCTCCTCGCGGCACCGTTCTGACGGTGCCGCAGTTAAAAGCCTTGCCGGGAAACCGGCGGGGCTTTTTTTTTGGCTCACCAACTTGGAAGCGAAAGGTTCTGGGTTGAAACGGCGCGCATTTGCACCATTTGCGTCAATGATCGCATCGCGCAAGTGCAGACCGTAAGTGATTCCCCTGACTCGCCGGATTGATCGACTGCTGCTATGCTTGCCGGTCGCTGATGCAGATGCGCCGTGCCCGCAGCGGCGGCACTCTGCCGCAAGCACTCATTTATCTCAAAGGAAGACACCATGACGGTGCCGAATCTAAAAACCGCGATGGAAGGCCCGATGATGGAAGTCGAGCGTGCCATCCTCGGCAATGCCACCACCATTGAGCGCTGGCTGCGCCTCGAATGGCAGGAGCACACACCGCCGTTTTATTCATCGGTTGATTTGCGCAATGCGGGCTTCAAGATTGCGCCGGTGGATACCAATCTGTACCCCGGCGGTTTCAACAACCTCTCCGCCGAGATGCTGCCGCTCGCCGTGCAGGCGGCGCAAAGCGCCATCGAGAAATATTGTGCCGACGCGCGCAACCTGTTGCTGATCCCCGAGAACCACACGCGCAACATGTTTTATTTGCAAAACGTTGCGCGCCTGCAAACCATTATGAAACAGACCGGTCTCACCGTGCGGCTCGGTTCGCTCAACCCGGAAGTCAAAGAGCCAACGCGCTTTGAGTTGCCCGACGGCAGCGCCATCACGGTCGAGCCGCTGGTGCGCAATGGCGGCAGGTTGGGTCTTGCGGACTTCGACCCTTGCGCCATCCTGCTCAACAACGATTTGTCGGCCGGCATTCCGGACATCCTGCGCGGTCTCGATTCGCAAGTGCTGCTGCCGCCCCTGCATGCGGGCTGGGCGGTGCGCCGCAAGTCGCATCACTTTCATGCCTACGACCAGGTCGTCGAGAAGTTTGCCAAGGAGATCGGCATTGACCCGTGGCTGATTAACCCCGCGTTCAGCGTCTGCGGTAGAGTCAACTTTCACGAGCGCGACGGCGAGGAATGCCTGCACGCCAACGTCACCGCCGTGCTCGACGAGATGCGCTTGAAGTATGCCGAATACGGCATCAGAGACGAGCCCTTCGTGATCGTCAAGGCCGACGCCGGCACCTACGGCATGGGCATCATGAGCGTCAAGTCAGCCGATGAAGTGGTCGGCCTCAACCGCAAGCAGCGCAACAAAATGGCAGTGGTCAAGGAAGGTCTTGAAGTGCACGAGGTGATCGTGCAAGAGGGTGTGCACACCATCGAAAAAGTCGGCGGCGCAACGGCAGAGCCGGTGATCTACATGGTCGACCGCTTTGTGGTTGGCAGCTTCTATCGCGTCAACACGTTACGCGGGATCACTGAAAACCTCAACGCACCGGGCGCATATTTCGAGTCGCTCGGCTTCGAGTCGGCGGGCGCGACGCCAGAGCCGGAAGGTGACCCGGCCGCACAGAACAACCGCTTCTACACTTACGGCGTGATCGCGCGTCTCGCGAGTCTCGCCGCATCCTACGAGCTCGAACAGACCGTCAATGCGGTCTAAGGCACGGCCCCGCTCCAACCCGATCGACCCAATCAGATGCGCATCCTTTTCATCGCCGACCCGCTGGACTCGTTCAAGCTCTACAAGGACACCACCTACACGATGATGCGCGAGGCGGACGCCCGTGGTCACGCGCTCGCGTGTTGTCTGCAAAGCGATCTGATCGTGCGTGACGATGCGGTGCACGCCAATGCGCGCAAGCTTGCCATCGTGAAACCCTTGGTGGAAGCGGCTTCTGGCTGGTATGTGACCGAAGAGCCTTACCCAGAGCGCCTCTCCGCGTTCGATGCGGTTGTGATGCGCAAGGACCCGCCCTTCGACATGGAGTACATCTACTCCACCTATCTGCTCGAACACGCCCAAACACAGGGCGCGCGCGTATTCAACTCGGGCCGTGCGATTCGTGATCACAGCGAGAAGTTATCGATCCTCGAGTTCCCGCAATTCACTGCGCCAACGCTGGTGGCGCGCGATGAAGCGCATCTGCGTGCCTTCCTGGCCGAGTACCAGGACACCATCTTCAAACCGCTCGATGGCATGGGCGGTGCCGGCATCTTTCGCGTGCGTCATGATGATCCGAACGTTGGCTCGATCATCGAGATGCTCACTGACAACGGCGCACGGACCATCATGGCGCAGCAATATTTACCCGCGATCAAGGAGGGCGACAAGCGCGTGCTGCTGATCGCTGGCCGGCCGGTGCCTTACTGTCTCGCGCGTATTCCGAAAGCTGGCGAGACCCGCGGCAACCTCGCCGCCGGCGGCACTGGCGTCGCGCGCGAGTTGACCCGCCGCGACCGCGAAATCGCCGAAACCCTCGGCCCCATC
>JANNCZ010000391.1:0-5000 GCA_031387185.1 Burkholderiales bacterium | reverse complement strand
ATCGATTTCGACAGCGCGACCAACCCCAGCTTGGCCGCCGAATAATTTGCCTGGCCGAAATTGCCGATCAAGCCCGAGGTCGAGGTCATGTGGATGAAGCAGCCCGACGCCTGATCCTTGAAGTAGTTTGCCGCCGCACGGCTGACGTAATACGCGCCGTAGAGATGCACCTTGATGACAGCATCCCATTCATCGACGCTCATCTTGTGGAAAAAGCGGTCGCGCAAAATGCCGGCGTTGTTGACCACACAGTCGATGCGCCCGAAGGCGTCCATCGCGGTGGCGATGATGCGCGCCGCACTCGAAGCGTCGGCCACGCTGTCGGTGTTGGCCACTGCGTTGCCGCCGGCCGCCTTGATTTCCGCTACGACTTTTTGCGCGGGGCCGGCATCATTGCCTTCCCCCGACACCGACGCGCCGATGTCGTTGACCACCACTTTCGCGCCTTGCGCTGCGAACGAGAGCGCCATGTCGCGCCCGATGCCGCCGCCTGCTCCGGTGACCACCACTACTTGTGCTTCCACCATTTTTGTCATGCTCTACTCCGTCGCGATTTGGAAATTGTGAAAACGCAAGTCCGAACAACCAGGACGTGAGTGTAGCGTGCGCTTCCTGACCTGTAGTCGTTCGGACGGGAAGCGGCAGACATGCTGGCGCGCGCGTTTGCAAAACAGCAGTGGACACAGCGGACACATATCTCAGGCTTGATATCCATTGCCGTGATAGACTCGTATTCGTTACTGTATTCGCCATGCTGTATACGCCACATGGAGACCGCCATGCCCTTGGTAATCCGGCTCGATGCCGAACTTGAATCCGGTTTGCGCGCCTTGAGCGCACAGGCACGCACGCCGCAAGCCGAGGTGGTGCGGCAACTGATCCGCGAGCGCCTGACGCTGCACAAGAAGCGCAAAAGCGCCTTCGATATCGCGCAGGAGATGGGCGTCATCGGCATGGATGATGATCCGCGCCGCGATACCGCCAGGCAGCATTCAAAGTATGTGAAAGAAGCCTTGCGTGGCAAGCGTACTGCTTGACACCGGGCCGCTGGTGGCGCTGTTCAAGCGCAACGACACCCATCACCAGCGGGCGGCCGCCTGGTTCAAGGCGCATCGCGGTACCTTGCTGACCACCCAGTCCGTGGTCACCGAGGCTTGGCACCTTGTGTCAGAATCCGCGCGCCTGCCGATGGTGCGGTTTGTGATGGCGGCCTGCGAAATCCGCGAGTTCGACGCGCAGGGACAAGCGCGCATTTTGACTATGCTTGAGCGCTACGCTGACTTGCCGATGGACTATGCCGACGCGACGCTGCTGGTGCTGGGCGAGATGGAGAAAACCGCCGCAGTCGCCACCATCGATGTGAATGATTTTTCGGTCTATCGTCTGGCCAATGGAAAGACCTTGATGCTGGTGTTTTAGCCGGGCGCTACAGCACATCCAATCAACTCGACTACCGGCGTCTGGCGCAGGCAGTGCATGCGGCGTACGCAGCGGTGTTGGCGGTGGCCGATGGCGATTGACACGAAGGGCGCTTGAATCAAGCGTGCAGCGCGCCGGTAGTAATATATGACTACCACTTGACAAATCCGGAGCCTGCCATGCCGCTAGCCTCATCCACCACACGCAGCAGCAGTACTGCCCGCGCCAAACACGCCAGGCCTGCGCCAGTCGGTGGTGGCAGCCGAACCACTGCTGCCGGTAAAAAAAGCAACAGCGTTAGCGCAAGTGCCGCGATTCGCCCGACGAGCCTGAAATTGCCCGCAGGACTCAAGGCGCAGATTGATGACATCGCCGGCAGAGAAGGGGTGAGCGCACATGCATTCATGCTGCAAACGCTTGCTGCCGCCACACAGCGCGCCTATTTGCGCGAAAAATTTCAGCAAGATTCTGAAGATGCATTGCGCAACATGCAATCAACCGGTATGGGACACGAACTGGGTGCCGTGCGCGATTACTTTTCCAAGCTCGCTTTGTTTCGTCAAGGCAAGGGTCCCAGGCCGCGGCGGCCCGCCATGACCAAAGTATTCTGACGTGGCACGAGTAGTACTGACCGGCGAGGCGCTTGCCGACTTGGAGCGGCTGGAAGAATTTCTTTGTCTGGTGGGTGATCCGTTGGCAAGCGGCTTGTTCGAGTTCGTGATCGACGCCTTGCAGGTGCTGACCCATCAGCCGGGAATTGGCCGCCCCGTGTCCGGCGGATTGCGTGAACTGATCATCTCGCGCAGGCGCAGCGGCTATCTTGCCAAATGCGAATATGACGACGCCACGGAGCGTGTGCATGTGCTGCGCTTCCGGCATCAGCGCGAATCGGGATATAGCGCGGATGAAATTTGATTCGCCAGGCATCGTCCCGCAACCTAATTCGAGCGCGCTCCGCCCGCTTCACCATCTGTGCGGGCGTAAAATTCCATGTCTGCATGCTTCGATAGCCTATTGGTGACCATCATGAACCAGCCCATCGCCTCCAAATATCTGCGCCGCGAACTCCCCGCCACGCTGCTCGATGAACTCAAGGCCGTGCTCGGCGCCGAGCGCGTCTCCATCGCCAACGCAGTGCGTGAGCATCACGGCCATGACGAGTCGCATTTCCCCGATGCGCTGCCCGACGTGGTGGTGTTCCCCGAGACCACCGAAGAAGTGGCAAGCGTCGTCAAGGCCTGCGCCAAACACAAGTTCCCGGTGATCCCCTATGGCACCGGCACTTCGCTCGAAGGCCACATCCACGCGATTCACGGTGGCGTGACAATTGATCTCTCGCGCATGAACCAGGTGCTCGCGGTGCATGCCGAAGATCTCGATGCCGTGGTGCAGGCCGGCGTGACGCGCAAGGCCCTCAATGCCCACATCAAAGACACTGGCCTGTTCTTCCCGATTGATCCGGGCGCCGACGCGTCGATCGGCGGCATGAGCGCCACCCGTGCCTCAGGCACGGCGGCAGTGCGCTACGGCACGATGAAAGAAAACGTGCTCACGCTCACCGTGGTGATGGCCGATGGCCGCATCGTCAAGACCGGGCGCCGCACCAAAAAGTCGTCGGCTGGATACGACCTCACACGCCTGTTCGTCGGCAGCGAAGGCACACTCGGTGTCATCACCGAAGTCACGGTCAAGCTCTATCCGCAACCCGAAGCCATGTCGGCGGCAGTCTGCTGCTTCCCCAACATGGTGGCTGCGGCGAATACGGTGATCCAGACCATTCAACTGGGCGTGCCGATTGCGCGCTGCGATTTTGTCGACCCGCTCACGGTGCGCGCTCTGAACAATTTTTCCAAGACCACGCTGCAGGAAAAGCCGACGGTGTTTTTTGAATTTCACGGCACCGAGAATGGCGTCAAGGAGCAGGCCGAGCTGGTGCAGAGCATCGCCACCGAACACGGCGCGCAGGAATTCCAATGGGCCACCAAACCCGAAGACCGCAGCAAGCTGTGGCAAGCGCGCCACGATGCCTACTTCGCCTGCCTGCAACTCGAGCCCGGCTGCCGCATCATCTCGACCGACGTGTGCGTGCCGATCTCCCGCCTCGCCGAGTGTCTCGAAGAAACCGAAAAGGACATCGCCGCATCGGGCCGCATGGTGCCGGTGCTGGGCCACATCGGCGACGGCAACTTTCACCTGTGCATCATCGTTGACCCGAACAATCCCGCGGACATCGAAGTCGCCGAGCAGATGAATCACCGTCTGGTCGAGCGCGCGATTGCAATGGAAGGTACCTGCACCGGCGAGCACGGTATCGGCTTTGGCAAGATCGATTTCATGGATGCGGAGCATGGCGCGGGCGTCGACGTGATGCGCATGGTCAAGCGCTCGATGGATCCGGACAACATCATGAATCCGGGCAAGATTGTGTCGATGTGATGGTGTGCGCTTTGCGGTTCTGTTTGAGCAGGACGCACCGGCACATGGCCGTATTGCGCAGAGCCGCTCCTACCAACGGTTTTCACCGTATTTCCCTCTGAGAGAGTCATGCGAATCCGTTCGTTGAAGCTGAAGAATTTCAAGCGGTTCACTGATCTTGAATTGCAGGATATTCCCGAAAGCGCCAAGCTGGTGCTGCTGATCGGCGCGAATGGCAGCGGCAAGTCGAGCGTGTTTGACGCGTTTGCTGTGTTGGGTCGAACAGGGCAAGGGGTGGGTGACCTCACCGCCACAGGTTATTTCGCCAAAAGCGGCAAAAGTGCCAAAGTTTCGGCAATGCTTGATTTGGAATCCGGCTTGCCTGAAACACTTGAAGCAGAGTGGGTTCATCACGAATCCGGGGCCGTCCAATTGGTGAAGCGTCCAAATCGGACAAGCCAAGGTTTTTACGGGCGCAGTGCTTTGCGGCTTAGCGCGCGAGTGCCTGTTTGGCAACATGTAGCGCCAGTCAATGAATACATAGCGCGAGACGTGGATGCGCCGTCAAGTTTCATAGATATCGATATGCGGCTTTCTGCCGACGTTGCCAAATATGTGGCGGATTTCAATAACGCCTTGCGGTTACCGGTGTTTGAAGGCCGACAGGTAAATGTTAACGATCTTGCGCGGCAGTTCATTACTCCACTCAATAGCGCCTTGGAGCGGGTGTTTGGCGGTGTGGGGCCATTCCCTCAGATGAACAACATTGAGGAGTCGGAATCGCAGGACAAAGCTCCCAAGTTCATGTTCAGGAAGGGTGAACATCAATTTAGCTATGACATGCTCAGTCTTGGCGAGAAGCAGGTATTCGCAGTACTCCTCAATCTGTTCGTTCGGAAGCCTATGTTGGGCGACACGATCATATTCGTAGACGAACTCGATCTGCATCTCAACACCGCGCTGCAGTACGCGTTGCTGGAAGAAATTGTTGAGCGCTGGATTCCGGAAACGAGCCAACTGTGGACGGCGAGCCATTCGCTCGGTTTCATCCGCTACGCAAGCCAGTCAGACAGCGCGGTGATATTCGATTTCGACGCGCTCGATTTTGATTTGCCGCAAGCACTCAAACCGGTGCCGAAGGAGTCAAACGAGGTGTTGCAGGTCGC
>JANNCZ010000337.1:0-7290 GCA_031387185.1 Burkholderiales bacterium | reverse complement strand
CATGCGACCGTCATTCGCCGCGCTTCGCCGCCGCTTTGTGTTCCATCGCGCGATGTCCGATATCGCGGCGAAACTGCATGCCGTCAAAGTGGATCCGCTCCAGCGCATCATAGGCGTTGCGTTGCGCGACTTTGACGCTGTCGCCGATCGCAGTGACACACAGCACACGGCCACCGCTAGTGACGGTGGCGTCGCCCTCACGCACGGTGCCTCCATGAAAGACCTTGGATTCGCTCGCCTTGTCGTCAGCACCGACTGAGGCTTTGGAAGCCACGGTGCCGCTGGTCACCGCCGTCGTGGCAGCCAATTTAGGGAGGCCGGTGATCACATCCCCCTTGCGTGGCGTCTCGGGATAATTGTGCGCGGCCATCACCACGCCGAGCGCGGTGCGGCGATCCCATTCGGCTTCGATGCCATCGAGCGTGCCGGCCACGGCATGCTCGAAGACGCCAAGCAGATCGCTCTTGAGCCGCATCATGATCGGCTGCGTTTCCGGGTCGCCCATGCGGCAGTTGAACTCCAGCGTCTTGGCGTGGCCCGCCGCGTCGATCATCAAACCTGCATACAGAAAACCAGTAAAGGGAATGCCGTCGTTCGCCATGCCCTGCACCGTGGGCATGATGATGTGGCGCATCACTTCGGCGTGAATTTTCGGGGTCACCACCGGCGCGGGCGAATACGCGCCCATGCCGCCGGTGTTTGGGCCAGCGTCGCCATCCTGCAGGCGCTTGTGATCCTGGCTGGTCGCGAGCGGCAACACATGCTGGCCATCAACCATGACGATGAAGCTTGCTTCTTCACCAGCGAGAAACTCTTCGATCACGACTCTCGCGCCGGCCTCGTTGAACACAACGCCTATTTTGTTGCCGGTGAGCATCATGTCGATAGCGGCGTGGGCTTCAGTCAGCGTCATTGCCACCACGACGCCCTTGCCTGCTGCCAGGCCATCTGCCTTGATGACGATGGGTGCGCCCTGTTTGTCAACGTAGGCGTGCGCTGCGGCGGCATCGCCGAACGTTTGATAGGCAGCGGTGGGAATGCCGTGGCGCTGCATGAAGGCCTTGGCGAAATCTTTGGAGCTCTCGAGCTGTGCTGCCGCCTTGGTGGGGCCAAAAATCTTCAGCCCGCGCAAACGGAACACGTCAACAATGCCTGCCGCGAGTGGCGCTTCTGGCCCCACTACGGTGAGATGAATATGTTCCTTCGCAGCGAAATCGGCCAGCGCGTGAATATCGGTGATCGCGAGGTTTTCGAGATTCGGTTCGAGCGATGTGCCGCCATTGCCGGGCGCCACGTATACCATCTGCACGCGTGGCGATTGCGCCAGCTTCCAGGCCAAGGCGTGTTCACGGCCGCCTGATCCGACTACCAATAATTTCATGCTGTCAATTCAATGTGGGAGCGCCCGTGGGCGCGAATCTCATGTTACCGATGCCGCGAGGCGCTGCGCGCGTTCCTAATCTGACAGCACAGCGGTGGTGTACACCTCCTGCACGTCATCGCAATCCTCGATGGCGTCCAGCAGTTTTTGCATCTTCACCGACTCATCTGCATCAAGCTCGGTGGCACTAAGCGCCTTCATGGTGACTTCAGCCATCGCCGGTTTCAGCCCCGCCTTCTCCAGGCCATTTTTCACGGCCTCAAAATCGCCGGGGCCGCATACCACTTCAATCGAGCCATCGTCATTGGCAATCACGTCTTCAGCACCGGCTTCGAGGGCGGCTTCCATCACCATGTCTTCGGACAAACCGGGCGCGAACAAAAACTGCCCGCAATGCTTGAACATGAACGCGACCGAGCCATCGGTGCCGAGATTGCCGCCATATTTCGAAAACGCGTGGCGCACTTCCGCCACCGTGCGGGTGCGATTGTCGGTCATGCAATCAACCATCACGGCCGCGCCACCGGTGCCATAACCCTCATAGCGGATCTCTTCGTAATTGGCGCCATCGAGCTCGCCGGCACCGCGCTTGATCGCGCGCTCTACCGTGTCTTTGGGCATGTTCGCACCCGACGCTTTATCGACGGCCAGGCGCAAGCGCGGGTTCATGCTCATGTCGCTGCCGCCCATGCGCGAAGCGACCGTGATCTCCTTGATCAGGCGCGTAAAAATCTTGCCGCGTTTCTCATCCTGCCGCCCTTTGCGGTGCTGAATGTTGGCCCATTTCGAATGACCTGCCATCGGTTTCCCCTACAATTCCCGTGCATCATTGAAGCCGCGATTTTACCTTTTGCCGGAGCATCACCGTGCCTGATCCACTGCTGATTGCCAAGAACGACACTACCGAACTCGCGCTACTGCCTGCTCTCGCCAATCGCCACGGCCTCATTACCGGCGCCACCGGTACCGGCAAGACGGTGACGCTGCAAAAACTTGCAGAGAGCTTTTCGGCGATCGGCGTGCCGGTGTTCATGGCCGACATCAAGGGCGACCTGACCGGCATTGCCAGCGCCGGCAGGATGGCGGGCAAAGTCAAGGAGCGCCTCGACGCGCTCAAACTGGACGAACCCAAATGGACCGGCTGCCCAGTCACGTTGTGGGATGTATTCGGCGCGCTGCCCACGGACAAGGGGGGAGGCAAGGGTCATCCCGTGCGGGCGACCATCTCCGACATGGGGCCGCTATTGCTGGCACGCATGCTCAACCTGAACGACACCCAGCAAGGCGTGCTGCAAATGGTGTTCAAGATTGCCGACGACAACGGTCTCTTGCTGCTCGACCTCAAAGACCTGCGCGTGATGTGCCAGCACGTGGGCGACAACGCCTCGACCTTCACCACCGAGTACGGCAATGTGTCGGCCGCGTCGATTGGCGCAATTCAGCGTGGCTTGCTGGCAATTGAACAGCAAGGTGCTGACCAGTTTTTCGGCGAGCCGATGCTCAACATCGACGACCTGATGCAGACCGACGGCACCGGTCGCGGCGTCATCAACGTGCTGGTGGCCGACAAGCTGCTCAACGCGCCCAAGCTCTACTCGACGTTTTTGCTCTGGCTGCTCTCCGAATTGTTCGAGCATCTGCCGGAAGCCGGTGATCTGGAGAAACCCAAGCTGGTGTTCTTCTTCGACGAAGCGCATCTGCTGTTCACCGGCGCGCCAAAACCCTTGCTGGAGAAAATCGAGCAGGTGGTGCGCCTGATCCGCAGCAAGGGCGTCGGCGTGTATTTCGTGACGCAAAACCCGCTCGACGTGCCCGACACCGTGCTCGCGCAGTTGGGCAACCGCGTGCAACACGCCCTGCGCGCGTTCACGCCACGCGACCAGAAGGCGGTGAAGGCGGCCGCAGAAACCATGCGCGCCAACCCCAAGCTCGACGTTGCCGTGGCAATCACCGAACTTTCGGTCGGCGAGGCGCTGGTGTCATTTCTCGACGAGAAGGGCCGCCCCTGCGTGGTCGAGCGTGCGTTCGTGGTGCCACCGGTGTCGCAGATCGGGCCGATCAGCGATGCCGAGCGCAGCGCCCTGCTCGCCAACTCCATCGTCGCCGGCGTCTACGAGAAGACGGTTGATCGTGCATCGGCTTACGAAAAATTGAAGGGCCGTGCCGAAAACCGCCAGGGTGATGTGGCTACAACCGTTGGTACGAGCGGTTCACAGACAGATGGTGCCGCACAACCCGCTCCCACCAACGCTTCTGGCGACGCCGAGCCTGGCTTTTTTGACAAGCTTGGCGGCATGTTTGGCGGCGGCGGAAGCAGTGGTTCAGGCGCGGGCGCGGGTGGCCGCGCCTCGTCCAGGCGCGAGGGTATCGGCGAAGCCATGGCGAAATCGGCCGCGCGCGCGATTGGCTCGCAAGTCGGCCGCGAGATTCTGCGCGGCGTGCTCGGCTCGATCCTGGGGAGCAAGCGGCGCTGAACTCGCACCGCCGTTTAATCTGTCCTTTGCAGTGAGCGAAGCCGCCACGATTGAAGTTACAGCGGGCGCACTGCCTGCTCACCCACCCCATGAGCGCACGTAACTTGCCGTGGCAGGTGTGGACGCATGGCGTCATCATGGCCTTGCCGTGTACGGTGTTGCCGGTGTTCATGGTGTCAGAAGCGAACCGGCGCATCGGCCCGGCGCAAGTCGGCATACTCTCTTCGCTCGGCCCGGTGGCGACGCTGGCACTGGGCTTTATACTGCTGGCCGAATCAATCACCCTCGCCCAGGTGGCCGGCATGGCACTGGCACTCGGCGGCGTGTGGCTGCTGTCAGGTAAGCCGCGCACTGTGACACTGGCTGCGGTGACGCTCTCCACTGACTCGGCTGACACAAGCCTTGCGACTAGCCAATCCCCCTCTACCGCTTTACCCCCCTCTGATTTACCACCCCAACCTGCTGTGAAAGGCAACTAAACAATGGATCTCGGACTCAAAGGCAAGACCGCTCTCGTCTGCGCCGCCAGCAAAGGCCTCGGCAAAGGCTGCGCCGAAGCGCTCGCCGCCGAAGGTGTCAATCTCGTTATCACCGCGCGCGGTGTGGAAGCGCTTGAAGCGACCGCTGCCGAAATCCGCAAGGCGCATGGCGTGAAAGTCACCGCCGTAGCCGGTGACATCACCACGCCTGAAGGCCGCGCCGCAGCACTGGCCGCATTCCCCAAACCCGACATCCTGGTCAACAACGCGGGCGGCCCGCCACCCGGCGATTTTCGCGACTGGGATCGCGACACCTGGATCAAGGCGCTCGACGCCAACATGCTGACACCGATTGAACTCATCAAGGCCACAGTGGACAGCATGATCGCCAACAAATTCGGCCGCATCGTCAACATCACCTCGGGCGCAGTGAAAGCACCGATCCCTGAGCTCGGCTTGTCGAACGGCGCGCGCAGCGGCCTCACAGGCTTTGTCGCTGGCTTGTCGCGCTCGATTGCCAAACACAACGTGACGATCAATGGCTTGTTGCCCGGCCCGTTTGACACTGACCGCCTGCGCTCGAACATGGCATTCAACGCCAAGAAGGTGGGCAAGACCGCCGAAGCGCTGACTGCCGAGCGCATGGCAGCCAACCCGAGTGGCCGCTTCGGTACCGCCGAAGAATTTGGTGCGGCCTGTGCGTTTCTGTGCAGCGCGCACGCGGGCTTCATCACCGGGCAAAACTGGCTGCTTGACGGCGGCGTCTATCCGGGCACCTTTTAACGCCTGAGATACAGACCTGGCGACGCGCGGGCAGTTTGCGGCGCTCGCCAGGTCAGTCTCCACCGCCACTTCTCCGTCGCCAACACTACTCCCATGCAGCCACGCGAAACCATCGACCTGCTCGCCAAATGCGGCATCGTGCCCGTCATCCGTTACGACAACGCCGATGACGGCGCGCTCGCCATCGAGTGTGCTTTACGCGCTGGTTTCCCGACGGTGGAGATCACGCTCACCATGCCCGACGCGGTCGACTTGATCCGCGCGTTCACGCGCCGCGCCGAGAAACACCAGGTGATCGGTGCCGGCACGGTGTGGAATGAGAAGGATTGCGAACGCGTGCTCGACGCCGGTGCCGGCTATGTGGTGTCGCCAGGTCTGGTACCGGGTCTGGGGCAACTGGTGCGCATGGGTAAGGCCGCCTATCTGCCCGGCGCCCTCACCCCTGCCGAGATAGCCGCCGCGCTGCGCGATGGCGCGGATGCCGTCAAAATATTCCCCTGCTCCTCTGCAGGTTCCGGATTTCTGAAGGCGGTGCGCGCGGTATTCCCGGACACGCGCTTTTGCCCGACCGGCGTGGTAACCCGCGACAACATGGAAGAGTGGTTCAACGCCGGCGCGGCCTTCGTAGGCATCGGCAGCGCGCTGTTCTCGAAGGCGGCGATGCAGGCACGCGATCAAAACAAGCTGATCGAAGAAGCGCGCCTGCTGCTCGATGAACTGCGGCTGATCAGCCGCTGAGCAGCCCACGCGTGGCGCGGTGACGCTTGCGCCCCTGCCTAAGACAGCAGTGACCGATCCCGCCACCAGCGATCCACGCCTGGCACCCACCCCGCAACCCGCCGTGGTGGCGTTGGGCGAGCCGATGGTGGAATTCAACCAGACGCGTGCCGGCCAGCCGCAGTATTTGCAAGGTTTCGGCGGCGACACCTCCAACGCCATCATTGCCTGCGCCCGCCAGGGTGTGCCGTGCGCCTACCTCACGCGCGTCGGCAATGACACGTTCGGGCACATGCTGCTCGACTTGTGGCACAGGGAGAGCGTTGGTACACAAGGCGTTCAGACCGATGCTGCTGCGCACACCGGGATTTACTTCGTCACGCATGACACTGATGGAAAAAGCGGTCACATGTTTTCATACTTGCGCAAAGACTCCGCTGCGAGCCGCATGACGCCGGATTTTCTGCCGCGCGAGTTGATTGCGAATGCAAAATTTTTACATGTCTCCGGTATCAGTCAGGCCATCTCCGCCTCGGCCTGCGACACGGTGTTCGCAGCGATCGACATTGCGCGCAGCGCGGGGGTGCAGATCGCCTACGACACCAACTTGCGTCTGCGCCTGTGGGGCATCGACGCCGCGCGCGCGGTCGTCACGCGCTCCATCGGGCTTGCCGATTACGTACTGCCGAGCCTCGAAGACATGCAGCAGATTGCGCAATTGTCCGAACCCGAGGCGATTCTCGACTGGTGCTTCGCGCACGGCGCGCGCAACGTGGTGCTGAAACTCGGCCGCGACGGCTGCATTGCGGCCACGCGCGAAACACGCACGCGCATCGCCGGTCATCGGGTCAGTGCGGTCGATGCCACCGGTGCAGGTGATTGCTTTGACGGCGCGCTGCTCGCACGTCTGGTCGAGGGGGACGAATTGATCGCAGCCGCTCGCTACGCCAACGCCGCTGCTGCGCTCACCACGACTGGGTTCGGTGCGGTTGCACCGCTGCCGTCGCGCGCGCAAGTGGAAGCATTTCTCGCAGCGCACGGTGGAGCCGGCGCTTGAACGCCGCCCTGATTGCCCTCGACTGGGGTACCAGCTCACTGCGCGCCTACGCCATCGCCGCAGATGGCAGGGTGATAGGCACACGCAGCGAAGCCCTTGGCATCATGCAGGTCACCAATGGCGATTTTCATACCGCCCTGCGCCAGTGCTGCGGTGACTGGCTTGACGCCGCGCCGCACGCCACGCTGATCGCGAGCGGCATGATCGGCAGCAAGCAGGGTTGGCTCGAAGCGCCGTATTGCGCTTGTCCGGCGGACGCCGCCAGCATCGCGCGCGCCATGGTCCAGCTCAGCATGGGCGATGGGCGCACGCTGCACATCGTGCCGGGTGTCTCGTTCACCGATCCCCGCTCGGGCGTGCCAGACGTGATGCGTGGCGAAGAAACGCAGATCATCGGTG